>JBEKSH010000039.1:0-9258 GCA_049517235.1 Roseiarcus sp.
AACGAGGCCAGCAACAGCGCGAAAGACGCCGGCAGCAGCCAGAACGAAATATTGTTCATGCGCGGGAACGCCATGTCCGGCGCGCCAATCATCAGCGGCACGAACCAGTTGCCAAAGCCGCCGATTAGCGCGGGCATGACCAGGAAGAAGATCATGATGACGCCGTGCGCGGTGATGAACACGTTGAACATGTTCTTGGCGGCGTCAATCGACCCGTCGCCGGCCAGGACAGCGGAAATCGTGGGGAATATTTGGATGCCGGGGTACATCAATTCCATGCGTATGGCGCCGGAGAGAGCGCCGCCGATCAACCCCGCAATCGCCGCGAAGACGATATAAAGCGTCCCGATATCCTTGTGATTGGTCGAATAGAGAAATCGCCGCCAGCCGGTCGGGTGGGCGTGGTCGTCGTCATGCGTCGCGGACATCGTCGCCATGGCTCTGGTCCCTAAAGAATTGCGTTCATCTCGTCGCGCGCCGTCGAATTATTGACGGATATCCGTCGCTCCCGCATCGGCGACCGAAACCGCGTTCGGCGCCGCCGCAAATTTCTTCTTCGCATCGGCAAGCCACGCCTGGTATTTTTCGTCGCTGACGACGCGGAAGACGATCGGCATGAAGGCGTGATCCTTGCCGCAGATCTTCGAGCACTGGCCATAATAGACGCCTTCGCGATCCGCTTTGAACCAGGTTTCGTTCAGACGGCCGGGCACGGCGTCGATGCGGATGCCAAAAGACTGGATTACGAAGGAATGGATGACGTTGACCGCCGTCACCTGCAGGACGACCGTCTTGTTGACGGGAACCACGGCCTCGTTGTCGACCGAAAGCAAACGAACGTCGCCGTTCTCCGGCTTGATCTCGCTGTCCGCCTTCATATACGAATCGAACGAGAACCCGCCCTGGTCCTTGGGATATTCATAGGTCCAGTGCCATTGCGACGCGGTCACCTTGACCGTCACATCCGCCGGCGGGATCGTCAGTTCGTTGGTCAGCAGCCGAAACGACGGAATGGCGATGACAACGAGAATCAGCACGGGAATGATCGTCCAGGCGACTTCCACCAGCGTATTATGGGTCGTCTTCGAAGGCGTCGGGTTGGCCTTCTCATTGAACTTCCAAATCACGTAGAACAGCAGGGCGAGCACCAGCAGAGAGATGGCGGTGATGATGGGCATCAGAAGATCGTCGTGGAACCATTGAATCTCCCGCGCGATCGGCGTCACCCCCATCTGAAAACCGATCTGCCCCGGTTCCGCCAGACCGACGCCGTTCGCCCAGGCCGGGCCCGCGAGGACGCCGGCGAGCGCCGCGCCAATCGCCCGGACCCCGCCCTTGCAAGCCATCGCGCGCCGCCGAAACTTCACGAGTCCCGCAATCTTCATGATCCCGTTGCTCCCGATTGCGTTCGCCGCGCCAACGGCCCTGCCGGACCGCCTGACCGGCAAAAACCACGCGCCGAGGATCTCCCGCCGCGCTTGCGATCATCATAGCCTCTAATTCGGACTTGAAAACCACAAAGCGGCGCGCGACGCAATGCCGCGGCGCCATGTTCCGCGCTGCGGCATATCCGCGCTGGCGCCGCCCGGCGCGAGGGGGACGGCGCGTCGCGGCCATGCCATCTTCACGCGCCAGGGGTCGCGCGAGGCCGCGACGCTTGACAGGTCGGGGGCTTTTGATAGGCCAACCGGAACGAAGCCGGCGATCGGGCGGAAAGGCTGTCATTCGCGATGAAGTCGTCAAACATCGGGCGCGGACGATTCGCTCGACCGCTTGTTGGGGCCAGCGTCGTGTCGTGTTTGGCCTTTCTCGCGTGGACCGCCAGCGCGCCTGCGGCCTTGGCGCAGGGCGTCGTCAAAGCCAAACACGGGGACTGGGAAACGCGCTGCGAGACGCCGCCAGGCGCCGAGCGCGAACAATGCGCGCTGATTCAGAGCGTGGCGGCCGAGGATCGGCCCAACGTCACCCTCATCGTGATCGTGCTCAAGACCGCCGACGGCAAGAGCCGGTTGCTGCGCGTCATCGCGCCGCTCGGCGTGCTGATTCCCTCGGGCCTCGGTCTCAAGATCGACCAGGCCGACGTCGGCCGAGCGGGTTTTGTGCGCTGCCTGCCCAATGGCTGCGTCGCCGAAGTCGTGATGGAAGACAAGCTGATAGACCAGATGAAGAACGGCCAGTCCGCGACCTTCATCATCTTTCAGACGCCCGAGGAGGGAATCGGCATCCCGCTCGCGCTCGCCGGCTTTAAGGAAGGCCTCGAGCAATTGCCTTGATTCACCATGGGCTTGATTGAACCGATCTGGCCGCGAGGCGCAAAACTGCTATAAGCGGCCGACAGGACAGTGCGGCGGAGCGTTGAGGAATGATGCGGATGATCGTCTCCAGGAGCGTGCGCCTTGCGTTCGCCGCAGGCCTCGCCGGGTTATGCGGCGCCTGCGGCTCGATCGACGCGGGCGCGCCGGCCGTCCTGCTGTCCAATATGGTTTCGCCTGGCGCGCCGCAACAAGCCGCGCCCGCGGCCGGTCCCGTGGCCGCCACGGAGGTCGACTGCCCGCAGATCGAGGTGCAGGACGGCACCGCGGCCTTTCGGGTCGGCGGCCAGACCAATGATTCGGTACGCTATCAATTCAATATCGCCAATACCGCGCGCGAATGCCACGTTCAGGGTGGCCAGTTCGGCATCAAGGTTGGCGTCGCCGGTCACCTGTTGATCGGGCCGGCCGGAGCGCCCGGCGCCTATTCCGCGCAATTGCGCATCGTGGTTCGCCGCGACAGCGATCAAAAGCCTCAATTCTCGCAACTTTACAAGATCGCCGCCGATACGGCGGGCGGCAGCGAGGCGCCGTTTCAGTTCGTTTCCGAACCGATCATGCTTCCCTTCACTCACCAGCAGGCGGATGAGGACTATACGATCCTGGTCGGCTTCGACAATGGCCTTGCCGGCCAGGCCCCGAAGCCACATCACAAGAAACATACGAATTGACAAAGACGCGCGCTTCGGGCTTGCTCGAACGCGTCAGGTCAAGACCCCCAGCGGGAGAGACCGGCGGAGCGTTTCGCTCTTCCGGCGCCGAAGGCGCAACCGCCCCGGAAACGCTCAGGCCAACGGACCGCCGAGGGGATGACACTCTGGAAAGAGGCTGGCGCGCCACGCGCGCGAGCCCACCGACGGGGGTAACTGCCGCATAGGGCGCAGGAAATCTCTCAGGTCACGGGACAGAGGGGGCGTCGTCGAGCCGTCAGCCCGCGTTTGCGGGGTGAGGGTGTTCGAGGCAGGCGCCTTTTCTCGTGACCGGTGGCTTCATGGCTTCAACCGAATCGCCAACCACGCCCGATCTGTCTCGCACGCCGCTTCATGCGCTGCATGTCGAGCTGGGCGCGCGCATGGTCGCTTTCGCGGGCTATGAAATGCCGGTGCAATATCCGACCGGCATTCTGGCCGAACATCTGCACACCCGCGCCGCCGCGGGCCTGTTCGACGTGTCGCATATGGGTCAGGCCTATCTGGAAGGGCCCGACGCCGGCAAACGATTCGAATCCCTGGCGCCGACGGATATCGCCTCGCAGCCGCCGGGGCGCATCCGCTACACCCAGCTGCTTGATGAAAACGGCGGCATTCTCGACGATCTGATGGTGGTGCGCCGCAAATCGCGCCGGCCCGGCGAAGACTGCCTGTTCCTGGTCGTCAACGCGGCGCGCAAGCAGGCCGACTTCGCGCATATTCGCCGCTGCCTGCCCGACCTGAGCCTCGAAGCGATCGAGGACCGCGCGCTGCTCGCCCTGCAGGGGCCGAAAGCGGCGAGCGTGCTGGCCCGTTCCTGGCCTTCGATCGAGCGCCATCCTTTCATGTCGTTCGGCTCGACGGAGACCGACGGCTATTTCGGCATGGGC
This sequence comes from Roseiarcus sp., assembly GCA_049517235.1. Classification (GTDB taxonomy): domain Bacteria; phylum Pseudomonadota; class Alphaproteobacteria; order Rhizobiales; family Beijerinckiaceae; genus Roseiarcus. Next base: position 3,892 of record JBEKSH010000039.1, read on the forward strand.
TGTTATTTCTCGCGCTCGGGCTACACTGGGGAAGACGGGTTCGAGATATCGCTGCCCAACGATCTGGCGACGGCCTTCGCCAGGCGTCTTCTCGCCGAACCGGAAGTCAAGCCGATCGGCCTTGGCGCCCGCGATTCCCTTCGCCTCGAGGCGGGCCTTTGCCTTTACGGCCATGATATCGACGAGAGCACGACGCCGGTCGAGGCCGCATTGGGCTGGTCGATCCCCAAACGGCGGCGCGAGGAGGGCGGTTTTCCCGGCGATGCGCGCATCCGCTTGCAACTGGCGCAGGGGACGGCGCGCCGCCGGGTCGGGCTAAGGGTCGAGGGCCGGGCGCCGGCGCGCGAAGGGGCTGAGATCGTCGACGCCGCCGGCGCCGCGATCGGGCGTGTGACGTCGGGCGGCTTTGGGCCAAGCGTCGGAGCGCCGATCGCCATGGGCTATGCGGCGAGCGAACAGACGGCGCCGGGGACGCCGGTCGGCCTCCTCGTGCGCGGCAAGACGCTGGCGGCGAAAGTCGTCGCCCTGCCCTTCCATCCGCACGCCTATTATCGCGGCCAGTAGACCTCGAACGCTGGAGAGACGAAGCCATGTCGCAGCCCCGTTACACCAAGGACCATGAATATGTTCGCCGCGAGGGCGACATCGGCGTCGTCGGCATCAGCGAGCACGCGCAAGCGCAATTGGGCGACGTCGTCTATGTCGAATTGCCGGCCGTCGGCGACCGGCTCGCCAAAGCGGCGCAGGCCGCCGTCGTCGAGAGCGTCAAGGCGGCCAGCGAAGTGTTCTCGCCGGCGTCGGGGGAGGTCGTCGCGGTCAACAGCCGTCTGGAGAGCGAGCCGAGCCTGATCAACGAGGACGCGCTGGGCGAGGGCTGGATCGTCAAGCTCAGGCTCTCCGACAAAAGCGAACTCGACGCCTTGATGGACGAAGCCGCCTATCAGGATTTCCTCAAGACTCTCGCGTGAGCCTCCCGATGCGCTACCTGCCCCTCGACGACGCCGATCGCGCGCTGATGCTGGCGCGCGCGGGCGTCGCGCATATCGACGACCTGTTCGCCGACATTCCGGCCGACAAGCGTCTCAGCGGCCTGCTCGCCATGCCGCGTGCAAGAAGCGAGATCGAAGTCGAGCGCGCGCTCTCCTCCCTCGCGGCGCGCAATGTCGCGGCGGGCTCGGCGCCGTTCTTCGTGGGCGCCGGCGCCTATCGCCATCATGTGCCGGCCAGCGTCGATCATCTGATCCAGCGCTCCGAATTTCTGACCAGTTATACGCCCTATCAGCCGGAGATCGCCCAGGGCACGCTGCAGGTTCTGTTCGAGTTCCAGACCCAGGTCGCCTCCCTCACCGGCATGGAAGTCGCCAACGCCTCGATGTACGACGGCTCGACCGCCTGCGGCGAAGCGATCCTGATGGCGCATCGTTTGACCCGGCGCGCGAAGGCCGTGCTTTCGGGCGGGCTTCATCCCCAATACGGCGACGTTGCGGCGACCCTCGCCGGCATGGCGGGCGATCAGGTCATCCGCCTTCCGCCCGACGTCTTGGCGAGCGAGGACATCGCCGCGGCGATCGACGACCGGACCAGTTGCGTCGTCGTTCAAAGTCCGGATTTCTTTGGCAATCCGCGCGATCTGGCCCCGATCAAAGCCGCCGCTCAACGCAACGGCGCCTTGCTCGTCGCCGTCTTCACCGAGGCCGTTTCGCTTGGGCTCCTGCGGTCGCCCGGCGAAATGGGCGCCGACATCGTCGTCGGCGAAGGCCAATCGATCGGCAACGCGCTCAATTTCGGAGGCCCCTACGTCGGTCTGTTCGCGACGCATTTCAAGCATGTGCGCCAGATGCCGGGACGCCTGGCGGGCGAAACGATCGACGCGGAGGGAAGGCGCAGCTTCGTGCTGACGCTTTCCGCACGAGAACAGCATATTCGCCGGGAGAAAGCGACGAGCAATATCTGCACCAATTCCGGCCTCTGCGCGCTGGCGTTCTCGATCCACATGAGCCTGCTCGGCCAGACCGGCTTGCGGCGGCTCGCCTGGGTCAATCACGCCAACGCCGTCCAACTCGCCGATCGGCTCTCGAACGTGAAGGGCGTCAAGGTGCTCAACGAATGTTTCTTCAACGAATTTACGATTCGCGCGCCGCGCGCCGCCGAAGATTTGATCGAGGCGCTTGCGAAAAAGGGCGTCATTGGCGGCCTGGCGGTTTCGCGCCTGCTGCCCGAGGCGGGGCTTGACGATCTCATTCTCGTCGCGAGCACGGAGATGAATTCGGATGAGGACCGCGCCGCCTACGCGGCCATTCTCGCGGAATGTCTTTAGGCCAGCGAAGTGGAACTTTCGGCATGCTGAACAACCGGGGGCGCCCGACGCATTCAGGCGAAGCGTCGACGTCGGATTTGCGCACGTTCACCGGCAATCGCGCGCTCGACATGGAAGAGCCGTTGATCTTCCAGACAGGCCGGCTCGACGCGACGGGTGTCGACATCGGCGAGCCCTCACCCTTCGCCACGCGCCTTGGCGCCCACGCGCGCCAAAGCGAAATTGGCCTGCCCGGCCTTTCCGAACCCGAGGCGTTGCGCCATTACGTACGCCTGTCGCGCATGAATTATGCGATCGACGCCGGGCTTTATCCGCTGGGCTCGTGCACGATGAAACACAATCCGCGCCTTAACGAGAAAATGGCGCGGCTGCCCGGTTTCGCCGACATTCATCCGCTGCAGCCGGTTTCCACCGTACAAGGCGCGCTTGAATTGATCGACGATCTCGCCAGGGCGCTGATGACCCTGACAGGCATGAGCGCGATCGCCATGTCGCCGAAAGCCGGCGCGCATGGCGAGCTTTGCGGCATGATGGCGATCAAGGCGGCGATCGCCGCGCGCGCCGAGGGCGCCGTGCGCACCGTCGTTCTGGTGCCGGAATCCGCGCATGGAACCAATCCGGCGACCGCCGCGGCGATCGGCTTTTCCGTGCGCCCGGTGCCGGCGGGCGCCGACGGAATCGTCAGTTCCGACGCAGTCAGAGGCGCGCTCGGCCCCGAAGTCGCGGCGATCATGCTGACCAATCCCAACACGTGCGGGCTGTTCGAGCGCGAGATCGTCGCGATTGCGCAGGCCGTGCACGAAGCAGGCGCGTTGTTCTATTGCGACGGCGCGAATTTCAACGCGATCATGGGCAAGGCGCGTCCCGGCGATCTCGGCGTCGACGCCATGCACATCAACCTGCACAAGACCTTTTCGACCCCGCATGGCGGCGGCGGGCCCGGCGCCGGACCGGTCGTTTTTTCGCCGCGCTTGGCGCCATTCGCGCCGGTTCCCAACATCGTCATGACGGGCGACACACTGCGGCTGATTGAGCATAGCGCGGGCTCGCAGGCCTTCGGGCGCATGACCGCCTTCCACGGCCAAATGGGATTGTTCGTGCGCGCGCTGGCTTTCATTCTGTCGCATGGCGCCGATGGCCTCAGGCAGGCGTCGGAGGACGCGGTGCTTTCGGCCAATTACATCAGGGCCTGCCTCAACGATCTGATGTCGTCGCCCTACGGCGAGCGGCCGTGCATGCACGAAGCGTTGTTCGACGATCGCTGGCTCAAGGAGACCGGATTGACGACGCTCGATTTCGCCAAGGCGATGATCGACGAAGGCTATCATCCGATGACGGTCTATTTCCCGCTCGTCGTTCACGGCGCGATGTTGATCGAGCCGACCGAATCGGAGTCGAAAGCCAGCCTCGATCTCTTCATCATGACCCTGCGCGATCTCGCGCTATCGGCGCTCGGCGGCGAGCGCGAGCGCTTCACGGCGGCGCCGCGCCTCGCCCCGCGCCGGCGCCTCGACGAGACCCGCGCCGCCCGCCAGCCGGTGCTGAGATGGACCAAGCCGGCGCCGGCGTGACCCGCCGCCGCGTTCGCGATGTTTGCGGCGCCATCTTGGCGCCACGACGCGTTCGTTTCATAGTGCCGGCGAAACCAATCTGCTTCATCGGCGCAAGAGGGGGCGTTTCGTGATGTCCAAGGCTGTCGCCCGGAACAGGTTCGTCGCGCTCGTTTGCGCGCTGGTCGTCGGCGCGCCGTTCGCGGTCGGCGACGGCGCGGCGCAACAGGCCTCGCCGGCGACGCCGAGCGTTTCGCAGGCCGCGCCCGCCGCGCCGGCCTCCCCGGCGCCCCCCGCCGGCGCTCCCGCGACCCCTCCCGCCGCGACGCCGCCCGCCTCGACCCCCGGCGCGTCGCCGGCGGACGGCGGGCAACCGTCCGATGATTCTTCAACCGGGCAAACGCTCGACATGACGGCCCATCCCGCGGCCTATAGCGAGGGCAAGGCCAATTGGAGCGAGGGATTCAGCGCGCTGACGGGCGCTTTCGATTCGATCAACGCGGAATTGACCAAGTCGGGCGTCGCCGCGGCCGGCCGGCCGATCGCCGTGTTTGTCGAGACGGACGACACCGGATTCAGCTACCGCGCGATGATCCCGATCGAAAAAGCGCTGGAGGGAAAGACCGCGCTGTCGCAAACCGTCAAGCTCGGCGAAACCCCGGCCGGCAAGGCGATGAAATTCGAGCATCGCGGCTCCTATGAAGATATCGACTCGACCTATGAAGCGATCACCGCCTATCTCGACGAAAAGGGATTGGAGGCGGCCAATCTGTTTGTCGAGGAATATCTCAACGACGTGAAGACGCCGGACGACCCCAACCTGCAAGTCAACATCTACGTGCTGCTCAAGTGAATGATTCGCCAGGAACGGTCATTTTCGATCTCGACGGCACCTTGACGGACTCGCGGCGGGGCATCTTGCGCACGACGCGCTACGCGTTGCAGCGGCTCAACGAGACGACGGGCCGGGCGGTGCCGGTTCCCGAGGAAAGCGCGCTCGATTTCATGGTCGGGCCGCCTTTGCGCGACACATTCGCGAGGCTTGTCGGCCCCGATCTCGTCGAACCGCTGCTGGGCTTCTACCACGAGCGCTATGGCGAGACGGGCCTGTTCGAGAACGCCGTCTATGAAGGCGTTCCGCAGGCGCTGGAGGTTCTTCGAATCGCCGGCCGCCGCCTGTTCGTCGCAACCTCGAAATTCGAGGCCGACGCGCGCCGCATCCTCGATCATTTCGGCCTCGCCAAATTCTTCGCGCAGATCTACGGCTCGCAGAACGACGGCGGGCGCGCGGTGAAAGACGAGCTTCTCGGCTTTCTCGTCGCGCGCGAAGGGATCGTCGCCGGCGCCGGGGACGCGGTCATGATCGGCGACCGCAAATATGACGCGCTCGGCGCAAGAGCGGTCGGGTTGCCAGCGATCGGCGCGCTGTGGGGCTACGGGACGCGCGAGGAACTGCGCGAGGCGGGCGCCGATCCGCTGATCGAGGCGCCCCACCAGATA
>JBEKSH010000040.1:0-9253 GCA_049517235.1 Roseiarcus sp.
CAGCCTCGCAATGAGCCGCATGGAGGTTCCTAGCGTTGGCGCAGGGGGCGCTGACGCCCCAAAAGGTACGCAAACCTGATAGTTCGCGGATCATACTCTCCTCAACCGACTTGAGTATCTGCTTAATCTGCGTACCGTTCTCGGCGGTGACGGCGGCTACGAGCAGACTGCCACGGGTCGCCATCAACCTTAGAACACCCGACTTGCGGAGCCCTCTCTTGAAGATCTCCTGAACCAACTTCAACCTGCGCTCCGTCACTCCTGTGCCTAGTTTTTCGGAACCATCGGTTTCATCCAAACCTTCTGCGGTGAAGTGAATAATGCGAAGCGGCCCCCTCAAGTCAATTTGAAGTTCCTTGGCCCGGCTTGCCGCAGTTTGCCGAGCATAGGCTGTCCCCTCCAATAGTTCCCACAGTATTCCACCCAGAATTTCAGCACGAGCTCGGCTTGCGGCGCGTTGCTCCAGATAGTTCAATGCGGTCGCCTTTGCAGCCTGCGTTATGGCGATCTCCTGCAGGTGGCCGGGTTGCTCATTGCTCAATGCACAAATCCAGCCGGCATGATCGCGACCAGCGATGACAGATCTCAGGGATAACCAGCGTTCGCCGAGACGCAATGTCATAGTAGCTTTATTTTGAGCCGGGTGGTTCTCCACGACGGCGCGCTTGATCAAGGGCAAACACTCTTCGAGCCATAACGGCGAAGGAAACCCAGCCATCATTTGTAGATCGCAAGTAAGAAATGCCACTTCAGCATTGGTGTAGCCTGCAACAACGCGCCCTATAGCGGTCAATCCCTCACCGTCCAATAGAACTTGTATGACCGCGTCAGTTATTTCGGCCGACCGACGACTGATATCATTCTGCCTCCGTAGGTTTTCATTGGCTATTGTAACCTGCTCGACTAGAGATTTTTGCTTCTCGTACAGTTGCGCGTTGTTGATCGCTATTGTGGTCAGGCTGGACAGTGCGAGAACGCGTCGAACGTCTGCCTCATTAAACCTCGTCTCGCCTCGTCTCCATACCTCGAGCACGCCGACCAATTCATTGTTCCCACGTAGTGGGGCTCCCAACGCGGAACGGATACGCTCGGCCCGCACCAATTCGGCATACTCCTGGCTGAGGACTTTGCTCTTCAGATAGTCATTCTCCTTCCAGTGCAGACCTGTCTCGAAAACCCGGCCGGCCAACCCTTGTCCGCGCCGCAACCTTATTTTGGCGATATCCCGTGTGTGATTGCCAACGCAACCGCGCATGACCATATAGTCGTTTTCTTGTAGAAACACGCCGCAGATGTCGGCCGAAAGCAGCCGTTGCGTCTCTTGGGAAATGGAGAACAGTATTTCGTCCAGGTCGCCCACGGAGAGGATGCGGCGGGCTATTCGTTCCAGGCCGCTGATTCCATTTAAGGCATCGAGCGTTTCCCGACGTTGCCTCGCGGCGGCGAGCGCTAGTTCGAACCCAATTGCGAGGATTCGTAACCCGGACCGGTGACTTTCTGAAATTACCGAGTTGCGCAACAGGACGCCAATGGATCCAGAGTTAATCGGAATAAACACGCCGACACCCACCAAGTTCACGACCTCTGCGGGTATCGCAATAACGTTCAGCATCCGCGCTATTGGCGCGGCAACAGCCGCCTGGCTATCGAGATACTTCCAGTCATCGCCCGCGCGTTCGAGAACGCTGGCGGTTCCGCCGCCCACGAATGCGGAGAACCGCATTGCTGCTACCGCGCTGACGACGTCGTCGCCACTCAAGGAGGCATCGGCCATAGCGATGAGGGCCGCACTTATTTGGTCAACAAATCGCTGTGCATCGCAAACTTGTACCTTCTCGGCCGTTCGCGTTGGCGGGCCAACGATCTGTCTTTGTGCAATCCTCGCTGTCATGGCGCTTTCCTCCTGCCTTCGTGATGCACGCGGTCTTGTTTGGAGGTTACCGCTTCGATCCTACGCACAAGTCTTTGCCTTTGCCGAGCGCTCAACGACGATTCTCTCACAGCGCCCGACGAAAATGGCTTGAGCTCGACTAGGGGATCCTGGACATAGCGGGCTGCTGAAAAACTCGATCTACGCGACGATCTGGGTGTGATTCGCTGGATCAAATTTGCGTATACGCTGCGGCTGCATGTTACGTAACTTGCGCGCGTCAATATGACATTACTGATCAAAGTGTCCTCCCATATGGAACAATAGCCGGCACTGCAGTGCCTGTTCTCATTTGTGCCTCCAGCATCGTCCGAAGAACCGTCGCCAGCTGGTCTCGGCCCAAGTCGACCGACGTAAGAGAGTGGCGCCGATGCACCGTGCTGTGCTACCGCTCGGCACCGGGGCCTCGCCGCGGTAGTCATAGAAATTTCTCTTCGTCTTGCAGCCGAGCCAACCTGCCTCGACGTGTTTCATAAGGAGTGGGCACCGCTTGCGAGCTGCCTTGGGACACCGTTGGCGATCCTTGGGAGCCCAGCATCAATCCGATCGACCGAAACATCGTTGAGCCAGAGATCAAAGCCGGCGAGAGCGCAGACCTGGGCAATTCCCGAGCCCATCTGGCCAGCGCGGATCACGCGTACAGACTGGGTCTCAATCGCGGCCTCACTTTGGGCGAGTGCTTGATTGATCAAGCCACTACCCCACTACTGAGGCTCTTGCTCCTCTCCCACAAGACATCGGCGCGTTCGACCGCACGGTTCTCAAGACGAGACGCAACAAAGAGCAGATCGGAAAGCCGATTGAGATAGGAAAGCCCAAAGTTCTCCGGTGGTGGAGTGTCGTCCTTCCGACTCAGCAATCCGACCGCCCCGGCGTCGAGCTCAGTCAGGCTGAATAGTTGCCGCTCGGCGCGCCGGCACACGGTCCGGGCGACATGAGCGAAGGCTGACGAGGGTGTACCACCGGGAAGGATGAACTCCTTCAGCATGCCGAGATCAGCATTCATCCGCTCGAAGCTCTCCTCGATGCGCGACAGGTGTGCCAACGAGAGGAGAGGCGTTCCCGGCACGCGGATCTGCGCGCCGAGATCGAAGAGATCGTGCTGAACCAAAGTGAAAACCTCTCTCATCTTCTGTGAGGTTGACAAGGCTACGAGAACGCCTATCCAGCTGTTCAATTCGTCGATAGCTCCGAGCGTTTCAATCGGAGGACTATCCTTGTCGACCTTGGTTCCAGTGCCGAGGCTCGTTTGACCGTGATCACCGGTCCGTGTGGCGATTCGCGAAAGTCGATGTCCCATTCGATCCTCCCTGTCGTGCAAGGCAGTGCTGCGCGCGACGGTAAGCATCCCCGTAGGCGTAGTATTGTTCGATGATCGCGCGCATCATCGTCCGCTTGGCGTCATCGAGTTTGGAGATCGGCCGAGCTGGGCGGCCACCCCAGGTCCAGCCACGCTCAAGATGTTGGCCTTCGCTGGTGGTCGACCCAGCAGCGAGCAGCACGTCGTCTTCGATTGTGGTTCTTGCGCCCAGGACACTGCCGATTCCAACCAACGTTCGTTCGCCAATGCAGCAGGATCGCATTTGGACGTTGTGGCCGATCGTCGTGTCCCGCCCGATGGTCACCTCGCCGTCGGAGCAGCGAATATGAGTGTTATCTTGGATATTGCTGTTCTCACCGACGACGATTGACGATTGGCCTGCGTCGAGATCGCAGCCGAAAAATACACTCGAGTGCGCGTCTAGCTCGATTCGCCCGGCAAAACACGCAGTCCTTGCTACGAACACATCGTCTCGGAAATCACTCTCTACGGAGGGGCCTTCGCTCCTGATCGAGAACAAGGAAGCCGCGATTGCTTCATGGAGGCGCGCTTCGCGATCAGCACGTTCGCCGGATGTTAAATCTCGGATTGGTTTGGCAGGGCTTCCGGCATAGATGAGCCCGGCCCTCAACGTTGATCGCGGAAAGACGGTGGAGCCCGCCTCGATCAGGACACGGTTCGGAACCACCGAACCATCGAGGATCACGACATCATCTTCGATCACGCAATCCTCGCCGACCGTGCAGGCGTGGACGACAGAGTTCCGCCCTACCGTCACCCTATCGCCGATGAGTGTTGGATAGACTTCGTGAGCGATGTGAACAGTCGAAATCTCGCCAAGTCGAAAGTCGTCTCCAATGCGAACGAAGTGACCGTCGGCACGAATGACCGATGCCGGGCCGATGGCAGCGCGCTCTCCAATTCTCACCTTGCCGAGGACGCTGGCGCCTGCTCCGCAAAACCGGGGTTCAGTGGCGAAGTGCGGCTCGGTGTCCTCATAGGGGAGAACAAACGGCGCGACAGAAGGGAAAAGTTCAGTTGCCATGAGATAAGTGTCTTTGCGTTGGGTCATTTACCGGTTGGTATCGTGCCCCATGGTAAGAACAACATCACGGGGCATGTACTGGGCGGCCTGACTGAACGACTTGAAGCAATCGAAGTCGAGCGCCCCAAATCCAAGCACAATGAAATAGCGTCGAACGCTCAACTGTTCGTGACCGAGGGCCACGCTATGCGCCGGCAACAATCTCGCAGCTTCGGCATCGCCGCTGCGAACCGCGATCCTCAGTGCTTTGACCTGCTTGCGCGATTGCTGCATGGACGTCGCTCAGAACACCGGCGTTTCGCGATAAGTGCCCCACACCGTCTTCAAGGTTTCAATGATTTCACCCATCGTCGCGCCGGCGCGAACGAGCTCGATTGTGATCGGCATGATGTTCTGCGAAGAATCCTTTGCGGTCTCCACGAGCTGTTGGACCAGCAGATCGAATTTCACGGCATCCCGCTCACGGCGCACACGTTGAGTGCGGGTAATCTGGCGTTGCGCCGTCGTCTGGTCGTAAGGATGGGTGTGGATCGCTGGATCTGGCGCGCCGTCGACGAAGCGATTGACGCCGATCACCGGCTTATCGCCCGATTGCTTCCGGAGAGCGGTCTCGTAAGCGAAGTCGGCGATGTGCCTCTGGAACCAACCCTCCTGGATCAGCCTGAGCGTGCCGCCACGCTCCTCAATCTCGCCCAGGATGTCGAAGATGCGCTTCTCATATTCGGTCGTCAGGGTTTCGACGTAATAGGAACCGCCGAGCGGGTCGGTAACTTGGGTCACGTTGGTTTCCTCGGCGATCACCTGCTGAGTGCGCAAGGCCATGCGCATCGCATCCTCGGTCGGGATTGCGAAGGCCTCGTCGTAGCCGTTGGTGTGCAGTGACTGGCAACCACCGAGCACGGCCGCGAGCGCCTGCATGGCAGTGCGCACGACGTTGACCATGTATTGCGGCTTCGTCAGCGAGGCCGCCGCCGTCTGACAATGGAAGCGCAGGCGCGTGGATTCAGGGTTCTTCGCCCCGAACCGCTTCTTCATGATCTTGGCGTAGCAGCGCCGAAGCGCGCGGAACTTCGCCACTTCCTCAAAGAAATCAGCCTGGCAGACGAAGAAGAAGGCGAGGCGCGGGGCGAATTCGTCGATATGCACACCCGTCTTCAGTACCTCCTCGACGTAGACGATCAGATTCGCGAGTGTGAACGCGGCCTCATGCAGGGGCGAAGAGCCTGCTTCGGAGATGTGGTAGCCTGAGATGTTGATCGGGTTGTACCGCTTCATGTTCTTGGCGCAGTAGGTGATGCAGTCCCGAACGATGCGGACCGACGGCTCGATCGGGAAGACATATTCCTTCTGAGCCATGTACTCTTTGAGAATATCGGCCTGTATGGTGCCAGAGAGCTTGTTGAGGTCGTAGCCGCGCTTCTCGGCGAGCACGATATACATCGCGAGAAGGATCCAGGCCGACGGGTTGATCGTCATGGAAACGGAGATCTTCTCCAGATCGATGCCGTCAAACAGCGCCTCCATGTCGGCAAGCGTATCGATGGCGACACCCTCGCGGCCGACCTCACCCTCGCTCATGGGATGGTCGGAATCGTAGCCCATCAAGGTCGGCATGTCGAAATCGGTCGAGATGCCGGTCTGCCCCTGGGCAATGAGATATTTGAAGCGCTTGTTGGTATCCTCGCCGGTGCCAAAGCCGGCGATTTGCCGCATAGTCCAGGTTCGCGAGCGGTACATCGTCGGGTAGGGGCCGCGCGTGAACGGGTAGCGGCCCGGCAGGCCGATGTCTTCAATGGGCGTGCCGGCAACATCGGCAGCCGTGTAGGCGCGCTTGACCGGAATATCCCCCAGCGTGAAGAAGTCACTCCTGAGTTCCGCCTGCTTCCGGAGGAACTGCGCGACCTCGTTCGCCTCCCAGTCACGCTCTTCGGCGCGAAGCTCACCAATGGTCTTCTGAGACATAGTGTTGCGGTCGATGATCTCGTTCATGATCCGATCCTTGTTTGAGCGACGCGGCAAGCAGTTTGTTCGCCAGCGCATAAGGGTCTCCCTCGCGGCGCTGGAGGCGCTCGGCAAGGGCCGGAGCGAAAGAGGCGGCAGCCTTGACGAAGCGCTCGACGAGCAGATTCTCGGCTGTCTTCTGGAGCCGGAAGTTCGCAATGGAGAGCTGGCGTCGGCGGCCGCTCTCCGACTCGAAGGCAACGGTGCGATGCCGGTCTATGGCGCTGATGAGGACGTCGAAGCCGTCGCCGGTATAGGAGCTAATCCCGACAACCGGGACCTGCCATTCCGGTTTCGCCGATGTTGCAGCGCCGAGGGTCAGCATATGCTTGATGTCGACGAGCGTGCGGTTGGCATCGCTGCGGTCGCATTTCGAGACGACATGGATATCGGCGATCTCGAGCATGCCGGCCTTGATGGCCTGGATCTCGTCGCCAAGACCAGGTGCCGAGACGACGACGGTTGTGTGCGAGGCCTTAGCTATCTCGACCTCGTCCTGACCGACGCCGACGGTCTCGATGATGATCGTGTCGAACCCGCCCACATCGAGGATGTCGACGGCGTCGAGCGTCGCCCGGGCCATGCCGCCCATCGCACCGCGCGTTGCCATGCTGCGAATATAAACGCCTGGATCATTCACGAGATCCGACATGCGAATGCGATCCCCGAGGATTGCGCCGCCCGAATACGGGCTCGATGGATCTACCGCGACGATTCCGATCTTCGAGCCCTGCTCGCGCAGGCGCGCCGTGAGCGTGGCGACGAGAGTCGACTTGCCGCTGCCCGGAACGCCAGTGAGACCTATGACATGGGCCCGCCCAGCTCGGCGATAGATCGTCGCGAGCGCCTGTCTCGCCTCGGGCACGCCGGCCTCGGCGCGAGAGATCAACCGACTGATAGCCGATGTTTCGCCGCGCCCGGCACGTTCGACCAGCTCACCGGATGGAATGTAGCGGCTCATGCGCCGCACTCGGCCTTGATCCTGGCGTGTATGTCCCGAAAGACGGCGCGGTCGTCGACGACGCGGCGCGCCTTGAAGTCCGTGCGCGGCAGGATTCCCTTCGCGACGATCTCGGCTTTGGTGCGCAGCCCCAGCAGCTTTTGGATGCGGCGGATGACGTCTGCGCGGAAGTGCTCCACGCCGCCGCCGTTGATAAAGGTTTCCTCGTCCGCCTCGACCCGCAGGAGCAGCTCGTCCATGGCTGCCTCGCGCGTGATGATGATCTGGTGCTCGCCGCCATAGCCGGGCATCTCGTTGAGCACCGCGTTGATCTCGCTTGGATAGACGTTTTCGCCACGGATGGTGAACATGTCATCGATCCGGCCGAAGATGCCCTGCGGCAGCCGGGGATAAGTGCGTCCACAGGGGTTCGCTCCGTCGACCCAAAGCGTGAGGTCACCCGAGGCGAGGCGGATCATCGGCTGAGAGGTCCGCTCAAGGTGCGTGTAGACCGGGGATCCTCGCTGGCCGTAAGGAACGCGGCGCATCGTCTTCGGGTCGCAAACCTCGGTGTAGACGACGTCCTGCCAGCAGAGCATGCCCTCGGTCTCTGCCGAACCTGCGACGTTCATCCACGGCGACATCTCGGCCATCGAACCGGAATCGAACACCTTGGCGCCATAGAGCTCCATGATGCGGTCGCGCACGCCGGGGATCGACGCTCCGGGCTCGCCTGAGAAGAACATGTACTTGAGGCCGAACTCGCGCGGATTGAGACCCTCGCCCTGGGCAGCTTGTGCAAGATGGAGCGCGTAGGTCGGCGTGCCGTAGAAACCCGCCGGCTTCATTGTGTCAAGCCACTGCGCGCATCGTATCGTCATGCCCGGTGCGCCGGCCCCGAACGGGAATGCCTTGGCACCGAGCCGCTCGGCACCCGCCAGCGCACCCCAGCTTCCCATGTAGAGGCTGAAGATCGCGGCGATGCAGATCATGTCGCCCGGGCGCATCCCCATCGCCCACATGATCCGGGCGTGGGCGTTGGCGATCGCACTCCAGTCGTTCCGCCCGATCGCGAAAGCTGTCGGGCGCCCCGTCGTGCCACTCGTCCCGTGGACGTGGGAGATCTCACCGTCTGGGACGCATAGATAATCGCCAAATGGCGGCGACATGGCCTGCGACTCCCGCAGCTCCTTCTTGGTGACGACTGGAACCCTGTCCTCGAAATCCTCTAGTGAGCGCAGATGGTCGGGATGGAACCCCGCCTCCATCCATCGGCGGCGGTAGAACGGCGAGCGATCATAGGCATAGCGACAGATGAGACGAAGCCGATCGAGGATCGCCTTCTCGCGCTCGCTCGCCGGCATGGTCTCTCGTCGCGGGAACCAGTAGCGGCTCTCAGCCGGGGGAAAATACGCGGCGTCATAGGACGGCGGAAACGACCAGGATTCCATGGCTTGCTCTCCCGGTCAGTGCTGGCCACGTTCGGAGACGAGACGCGTGAGAGTTTTAACGATCGCTTCGGGTGGCGTGTCCTGAAGAAGTACCTCCCGAACGCCCATTCTCTTGAGCTCGACGACGTCCTCATCCGGCATTACGCCGCCCGCGATGACGATCATGTCGTCGACACCCTTGTCGGTCAGAAGCTGGAAGATTCTGGGAAAGACGGTGAGCTGGACGCCTGAGAGCAAACTGACGCCGAGCACGTCCACGTCCTCTTGAACAGCCGCGTTCACGACCTCCTCGGGAGTTCGATGCAGGCCCGAATAGATGACGTCCATTCCGGCGTCGCGCAGGGTTCGGGCAACGACCTTCACGCCGCGATCGTGACCATCGAGCCCCACCTTCGCGAGGAGCACACGGATAGGTTGCCTCACCTGGATTCTCCCTCATCGGCTTTTTATTGAATTCAGAACTCAGAATTCAGAACATGAACTATCATGGATTGCTTATCTCCCTGTCAAGGGCCGCCCGCATCGTGCGGGCGGGAATCGCATTGCACGGCAAGAAATCCGGGTT
>JBEKSH010000041.1:0-9204 GCA_049517235.1 Roseiarcus sp.
CGTGCGGCCGTTGACCGTGCCCCAGCCGGTGACCACGCCATCGCCCGGGATCTTGGTCTCGCCCATGCCGAAATCGGCGCAGCGGTGCTCGACGAACATGTCGAATTCCTCGAACGACCCGTGATCCAGCAGCAGTTCGATGCGCTCCCGCGCGGTCAGTTTGCCGCGCGCGTGCTGCGCCTTGATGCGCGCCTCGCCGCCGCCGAGCCGCGCTCTGGCGCGCCGGCGGTCAAGTCTTTCGAGCATTTGTTTCAAGGAGGAGCCCCGGACGGATTGACTACGGAGTTGCTCTTAGCACGACAGGCGCGGCACCGAAACGTGGCGACGTGCCGCCGTGGGCGCGTATCACGCAGCTTTCGGGGCGGATCACCGGATGTTCAATCCTGAGAAACACCGAGCGCCCATTGACGAAATAGATTTGGCATAACTATTGTTATAGCTATGGAGAGATCATCATGTTCGCGTTGAAGCTTCGACGGGTTGGCACGTCGACGGGGACCGTGCTGCCGAAGGAAATGCTCGCCCGATTGCGCGTTGGTTCGGGTGAAACAATTTACGCCACCGAGGCTCCCGACGGCAGCTTTCGCCTGACGCCCTACAATCCGGACTTCGAACGTCAGATCAAGCTCGCAGAAGATATCATGCGCGAGGATCGCGATATCCTTCACGCTCTGTCCAAGTGACTTCCACGCGCTGGACATGGGTGGCGCTCGATGTCGCGCACGCCATCCACGACCGGCAGATTTCCGAGCATGGCGGCGCCGACGGCGTGCGCGACCGTGCGCTCGTCGAATCCGCGCTGATACGCCCCATCAATCTGGCGGGTTATGGATCGCCCGACGCCGCCGATCTCGCCGCCGCCTACGCCTATGGCCTTGCGCGAACGCATGGGTTCGTCGACGGCAACAAGCGAACCGCCTGGGTCGTCGCGCGTCTCTTCGTGCGCCTCAACCGGATCGATTTGGCGTTCGACCCGGTGGACGCCGTCAAAATGATGGAGACTGTCGCCGCCGGGAGCATCGATGAGGCGCAGCTCGCAGGCTGGTTCAGGAAGCGGATAAGGCCGCCATGCTGAGCGCGCCTGAAATCGCCGCTATCGCCCCAACGCCGCCGCGATCTTCGCCGCCGCCGCCATCTCGCGCCAGCGCGCGGCGCGGCGCGCCATCGCTTCGTCGTCTTCGCCCCATTGGCCGATCTGGAAATCCTCGTCGACATGGGCGATGCGCCAGGCTTCGGGCGCGGTCAGTCCCCCGCGGAAAACGCCAAGCGCCAGCAGGATCGAGCCGGTCAGGGTCGTCATCACGTGCAGCGCCGCCAACGCGAAAGGCTCGTCGATCGCCCGCAGCTCGGCGTTGATCGCCTGCAAGGCGCGCTCGGGCTGGCGCCGATGCGTCACGCCTTCCGCGAGAAGAAATCTTGCGCCATAGGCCTCGTGCGCCCAATCGAGCACGGGGTCGTAGGCCGAAGCCTGGGCTTCGACCAGCTCTTGCGGCGCGCCCGCGCGATAACAGAGCAGATCGGCCTCGGCATAGGCGGCAAGCTCGGCGCGGGTCTCGGCGATCGCCGCCGCGACGCCGTCGATCGCCGAATTGGCGATGCGCGCAACCGGCATGGTCGCCGGATCGATCGCCTCGCCCTGCCCCGTCCATTCCGACGCGGCGAGTTCGGCCAGCGCCAGCGTCGGAAACACCAGCGGATTTCCGGCCGGCGTGCGGGCGCCCCGCCCGTCGAGGCGCAACGCGAAGCCCGCGGCGACCGGCGCAACGCTTGCTACCGCGTAAAAGCGCCTCATCACCGCCGGGCGCATGTTCCTTTGCGCGGCGCGCATCGGATCGCCGGGCGAAAAATCGTCACTCATCGGGCGCGTCTTCGATCGGATCGCGCGTTTTCACGTCGAAGCCGAACATGTCGAACGCCTTCTTCATGTGCTCGGGCAGCGGCGCGGTCACGTCGATCATCCCGCCGCGCGGATGCGGCAGGATCAGGCGGCGCGCCAGCAGATGCAGTTTCGGCTCCAGCCCGGGGGGCACGGCGCGCAAGGGATCGGCTCTCGCGGGATCGTTGGCCTCGCGCCGGTTATATTTGGGATCGCCGATGATGGGATGGCCGATCGCCTCGCAATGGGCGCGCAATTGATGGGTGCGCCCGGTTATCGGGCGCATCGAGAGCCAGGCGAGACGCGGCGCGACCTTGTCGACCACCGCGTAGAGGGTGAGCGAATGCTGGGCGTCGACCTCGCCGTGTTTGGCGACGCGCATCCGCTCGATATCGGCGCGATTCTCCCTGGGCCTCGAGCGGTCGGCACCCATCGCCTTGCTCTTGGCGAGAAACAGCGAGATGCGCCCCTGGGCCGGCTTCGGCACGCCTTCGACCAGCGCCCAATAGATCTTCTTGGCGCCGCGCGAGCGAAAGATCGCGCCGAGATCGGCGGCGATCTTGCGCGATTTGGCGATCAGCAGCACCCCCGACGTGTCGCGGTCGAGCCGATGCACGAGAACCGGCCGTTCGCCTTGCCGGTTGGCGAGCGCGGCGAGCATCCCGTCGATATGGCGCTTGGTGCCGGAGCCGCCCTGCACCGCTAGGCCGTAGGGCTTGTTGAGCACGAGACAATCGCGATCCTCGAACAGAATCATGTCGCGGATCGCCGCCGCGTCGGCGGGATTGGCGGGGCGTGGCGCGTTCGGCGCGGGCTCGGCGGCGAGGTTGAGCGGCGGCACCCGCACGCTCTGCCCCGCCTCCAGCCGCGTGGAAATCTCGGCGCGCTTGCCGGAAACCCGCACCTCGCCCTTGCGCACGATCTTGTTGAGATGCGATTGCGGCAGCTTGGGGAACCGGCGGTGAAACCAGCGATCGAGCCGCATGCCCGCTTCATCCTCGCCGACGGCGAGGAGCGCGACCTTTTCCGGCGAGGCGCTCACGACGGGCCCCGCGCCGACGCCCGCCCATGACGCGACGCGCCGCCGAGGCCGGCTCCGGGAAAGACGGGAGGAATGGATTGCATGGCGAGGCTATAGCGCAGGCGGCGGGACAACGTCGAGGGCCGCGCACCGCCCCGGAAGGCGTCCGCGACACGGCGCGCCTGATTTGGAAAAGCCTTGGAAAACTCCGCAATGACGCGAGGGCGGCCAATCGCCTCGCGAAAAAATCCTTTCTTTTCAAGGACCGTTCATCCCACGGCGCAAATTTCTGCAAATTTTTTCTTGGGCGAATCGAGGGAAATCAGAGAGTTGCCGGCGAAAAAATTTGGATTCGCGTTTTTCCGGGTCGACGCCTCCGAAGCTTCACTTCCGCCGTAACCCGACGATGCGGCGCTTTCGCCATCACGATCACTAACTTTATCACATATTCCGACAATCAGAAAGCTTTTGATGCGATGGAAAGCCTGATCCCCTGTCGAAATCAGGGGTTTTGTGGTATGAACGAACGCATGAACAGGCGGGATATCCTTGACCGGCTGCGGGAAAACGAGCGCGCGTTGCGCGCGCGCGGGGTGACCCATGCCGCGCTATTCGGTTCTGTGGCTCGCGGCGAGCAGCGACCCGATAGCGACATCGACATTCTGGTCGACCTCGATCCTGCGATCGTCGTGACGATGTTCGACTATGCCGGCTTGAAGGATTATATCGCGGGCTTGTTCCAAGGTTCGGTTGACGTGGTCGATAGGGAAGCCTTGAAACCCCGTGTCCGACCCAAGGCTACCGCCGACGCCGTCTATGCTTTTTGAAATTGAAAGAGGGGCGCTGCAGGACAACAGATACGCCCGCGTCTCGACCGGCGAGAGCGCCGCCGCGCAAATGAAGCAGTTGCGCGACGCCGGGGCGGAAACATTTTCCGCGAGACGGCCAGCGGAGCCAAGACCGACCGCGTCCAGCTCCGCCGCGCCTTGGCGCGGCTCACCAACCGCGGCTTTCTGGTTCTCGAACAAAGCAAGGAGAAGCTGAAACTGATTCAGTATCGCTGCCCTCCCCGACGTCGATCGGGGGCGCTGCCGCGAATTACTGCATTGTGTACCACCGTAACTGCCAGCGTCGGACTGTCTCGTAAGAGACCGTGATCCCGCGCTCCGCCAACAAATCTTCGACGTCGCGAAAGCTCAAGCCGAAACGAAAATAGAGCCAGACGGCCTGCTGAATGATCTCACGCGGGAACCGATACCCGCTGTAGCTGATTTTCTCCATCCCCTTGGCTACCGAGCCGCCACAGAGATCGCAAGTCCGAAGCGGGCGTGACAATGCCATCGAGCCCGATGGAGCCATTCAACTTCAGTGCAGCGCGTCGAGAAGAGTCTTGGCTTCGATGAGGTCGCGTGTTGCCAAGCCTTCGGTGAACCGTTCATACACCCGGTTGAGGATTTCCCGCGCTTGCGCCGTTCGGCCGCTATCCCGCCACAAGCGCGCCAGGCTGGTTGCGCTTCGCAACTCCCAAAACAGCGCCTGTTGCGTCCGGCTGATGTCCATCGAGCGAAGAAGCAAACTTTCAGCTTCCGAACGACCATTCGCGCTGTCGCTCGCGAGCAGGATTTCTCCGTGTTTCCGAAGAATTTCGGCCGTGCACCAGTTTGTTGCGCCGCGCAGGGCCGCAGCCAGCGGTTCGGGGTGCAGCAATTGCCGGGCGAACGTGCTCAAGCGCTCCGCCTGGTAGAGGGTGAGCCTCTTCCCGAGAAGCTGCGCGACATGCGCCGGAGAACGCTCGCTTTCCGGCGCATCGAGAAAGGCGAGGACTCGCGCATAAAATTCCCCTTCTGTGCGCCAGATGGTGAGCGGCACCCCGATCGCCTCGTCGAGCAGCAAGGCAACGTAGCGCCGGACCGCGGCGAGATCGCCGTTCCAGATCGCGACCGGACATGCGCCCAGAACCAGAAAGTATCCGAACGCAAACGGTTGATCGATCCGCAGCGCGTGTTCAATGGTGGCGCCGACAACCTGTGCGGCCTGGTCGGGCCGACCCAGCATCCACAGAGCCCGGCAATAATGGGCGCTCGACGCCGTCTTGTGGTCATAAACAAAACCGCCGTCGTGCCGTTGCACCGCGGGGTAGCGGAGAGCCTCCTCGGCATGGCGCAGCGCCTCTTCCTGGTCACCCAGCAAATGCGAACTAAGCGCGGCCATTCGATGGTAGGTCGCCGCGACGATCGGCTCCGCATGTCTTGCATGGATTTCGGCGACCTGCGCCACCGCCGACGCCATCGGTTCATATTCGCCGGCAGTCGAGTAGTGGCCGTAAAGAGCCCAGAGGAATTGCAATTGAGAATTGAGATCCCCCGCGCGCTGAGCAATGCCGAGCCCCGCGCTCAAGGCCTTCGCCACTTCCGGCACCGGGCCGATCGCATGGAAAATAGCGTGGCCGAGCGCGACATGCAGGCGGATACGCACGGCGGCGTCGATTTCGGTCATTCCCTCAGAGAGCGCAATGGCATACTCCAGGTAGCGCCTCAGTTCAGGCAGCAGAAGCATCTTGAACCACATCGGCGCGGAGGCCGCGGCGATGCGGATGCCCAGCGCCGCGTCTCCTTGCGGAGCAAACGCCCAGTCGAGGGCGGCGCGAAGGTCAGCGATATCGGTGCTGTGCTTGATGAGCCAGTCGGCCTTGGGCACTTCAATCCAATTGTCCCCCGACCCGACGGAGCGCTCGTACCAATATTGCGCGTGTCGGCGCCTCATATGTTCGGCCTCCCGGTTCGCCAGGAGTTTGGTGAACGCATAGAGCCGAAGCGATTCAAGAAGGCGATAGCGGGTCACTCCGCTGCTCGAATCGGCCACGATCAAGGACTTCTGAAGCAGGTCATCTAGAACGTCGACCATGCTGAAGTTGTCGACGGGCCTGTCATTGGCGATCGCATCGGCCGCTTCGATGGTGAAGGGGCTGCGAAGGACGCTGAGACGGCGAAAAACCGTTCTTTCCCCATCGCTCAGCCCCTCGTAACTCCAATCAATCATCGCGGCCAAAGTCCGATGCCGGGGATCGGCGGTCCGTCGGCCCTTGGTCAAGATGCTGAAGCGGTCGTCGAGACGAGCAGCCAGGCCATGCAATCCGAAGAGCGGGACGCGAGTTGCGGCCAGCTCGATGGCGAGAGGCAGCCCATCAAGTCGCGCGCAGATCTCGGCAATCACGCATGCGTCGCTATCGGCGAGCGCGAAGGATCCGTCATAGGCGCGCAAGCGTTCGACGAAGAGCTGCACCGCCGCAAAGCGCATAGCCTCCGCCGCA
Source organism: Roseiarcus sp. (assembly GCA_049517235.1). Taxonomy (GTDB): domain Bacteria; phylum Pseudomonadota; class Alphaproteobacteria; order Rhizobiales; family Beijerinckiaceae; genus Roseiarcus. Next base: position 6,208 of record JBEKSH010000041.1, read on the forward strand.
TTCAAGGCTGGCGTAGCTGGAGGAACCGCAAGAGGCGTCAGCCGCTGGACCCACTCGCCGGCCGCCCGCAAGGGCTCGCGGCTTGTGCCCAGCAGGTGGACGTCAGGCGCACGCGCCAGAATGGCCTCGGCAATGTCACTTACCGAATCGATTACGTGTTCGCAATTGTCGAGCACGATCAGCTGCGCACGCGGCTGCAGGTGCGTTAGAATTCTCTGCAGAGGTTCCTTTTCGAGCGCGGGTAACCGGAGCAGCGATGCGAGATGCGCCGCGACCAAAGCGGGATGCGCCAAGGGAGCAAGATCGACGATCTGCACCCCGTCGCGATATGCGTTCGCAACCCGCTGGGCGACCGCCAGAGCAACGGCTGTCTTTCCGATGCCTCCCGTGCCGGTAATCGCCACCAAACGCTTCCGCGGAAGCAAATCGGCGATCTCGGCGACAACCTCGTCGCGGCCAAAAATTCGCGTAAGAGCGGCAGGCAAGCCTTCATAGTCGCCGTAGGTGACGGATGCTCCCTGTCGGTCCGCTTCACCATCCCGGCCCGGGGTGCGGACAACCTGCGCGACAAAGGTGTAGCCGCGTCCGGGGACGCTCGCGATAAAGCGGGTCCCTGAACGGCCGTCGCCCAGCGCCTTGCGCACCGCCGCGACATGAACCCGGAGATTACTCTCCTCAATGAATCTATTCGGCCAAACCCGGGCGAAGAGCTCCGCCTTGTCGACCACCTGGCCGGCGCGTTCGACAAGAGCAACAAGAATATCAAGGGCGCGCGCGCCGAGCGGCACCGGCGCGTCGTTGCGGGCGAGAACGCGACTGGTCGGCCAGAGCTGAAACTCTTCGAAGGCGTAGCGATCACCTACATAGGCGACCGCCGGACCATCGTCGGCCGGCAATGCCCTTTTCGGGCTGAACGGGGTGACGACCATGCGTATTTTCGTCCATTCGGATGAATGTCGCTCCTTGCAAGCGGTGCTGCCGTAGCAGTAAGGGCCTGAAACATCTTAGCATTGGCGGCGCTTTGTGAACAGTGCCGGCGCAGGTACGCTGTCCGCGTCGATTCACACATTTTCACGGCGATTCCCGACCCTTAACTCGCTTCGTGCGCCGGGCTGGTCGATTGTGCATGCGCGGATGCTTCCGCGCGCATCGGAGGACGGAACGCAGATCTGCGCAATCGGAGCTCGATTCGCCGCTGACCGGCGGCGCCGTCGGACTCATCCCAACCAGCAAGTGGAGCATGTCGATGAAACGCATTCCCAAACTCGCAACCCTACTCATTGGAGCAACGCTCATGACCCAGATGACCAAAATCGCCACAGCAGCCCCGGACGCCGCCACCGACCCGCGGATCGATCCGCAGGTGCGATCGCTCCTGGCGGAGCTTAACAAGGACAGCAGTCCGTTTTGGCAACTGCCGCAGCCGAAACCACAGGAAATCCTCACCGCGCTGCAGAACAAGACGCCGGTCGACATGTCCGGGGTGACCACCGTCGAAAAGACGATCGACCAGGATGGACGGACCGTGAAGCTGTACATCATGACGCCGGAGCGCGTGGCCGGTAAGCCCGGCGTGCTGTTTTTCGTTCACGGCGGCGTCTGGATCGTCGGCAATTTCGAGAACCATCAGCGGCTGCTGCGCGATCTCGTCGTCGGTTCGGGCCAGATCGGCGTATTCGTCGAATACACACCGCTTCCGGCCGCGAGGTATCCGACGCAGATGGAGGAAAGCTACGCGGCCCTGAAATGGGTCGCCGCGCATGCCGGCGAAATTGGCGCCGACGGCAGCCGTATTGCGATCGCGGGCAACTCGGTCGGCGGAGACATGACCGCGGCGTTGACGCTCATGGCCAAGGATCGGAACGGTCCGAAGATTGCCTACCAAGTGCTCTTCATCCCCGCCACCGATGCGAGCGTCGACACCGAATCGTATCACGAGTTCGGGACCGGTCGCTTCCTGGCGCGCGCGTTCATGAAATACGGCTGGGACCTCTACGCGCCCGACGAGAAGACTCGCAACAGCCCGTACGTGTCGCCGCTCCGGGCGAGCAACGAAGAACTCAAGGGCCTGCCGCCGGCCCTCGTCATCACCGCTGAGAATGATCCGCTTCGCGATGAGGGCGAGGCGTACGCGCGCAAGCTGAAGAACGCCGGCGTGGACGTGACGGCGGTTCGCTACAACGGGGTGATCCACGACTTCGTGCTGCTGAACGCGATCCGGGACGTGCCGGAAACCGCGGCGGCGATTCAGCAGGCGGGCGAAGGCATTCGCGCTCACCTGTCGCCTTCGACCGCCACTCAATGACCGTTCGTCACGCGACGCACGGAAGTTCCGGACAAGCGGTGGCGTGAGCCTGGCTGACAAGCAGCTAGCGCTTACGCCAACCGACCCATACGCGCGTGACCCATAATCGGGCGTAAAGCAGAGGAGGTTTACCGATGCCAGTATTCAAGACGACGGACGGTACTGAGATCTATTACAAGGATTGGGGCGCGGGTCAGCCCGTCGTCTTCAGCCACGGCTGGCCGCTCAGCGCCGATGCCTTCGAGGACCAGATGTTTTTCCTCGCCTCCCATGGGTATCGTGTCATCGCCCATGATCGCCGAGGCCATGGCCGCTCAAGCCAGCCATGGAGGGGCAACGACATGGACAACTACGCCGACGATCTCGCCGAGCTGACGGCAAAGCTCGATCTCAAGCGAGCAGTCCATGTCGGCCACTCGACCGGCGGCGGCGAAGTCGCGCGCTATATCGCTCGTCACGGAACATCCCGGGTGACCAAGGCGGCGCTCATCGGCGCGGTGCCGCCGCTGATGCTTAAAACGGCGGCCGATCCCGGAGGCCTGCCGATGAAGGTCTTCGACGAAATCCGCGCCAATGTCCTGGCCGATCGCTCGAAATTCTGGATGGACCTCAGTCTGCCTTTCTACGGCTACAACAAGCCGGGGGCCGTGATTTCGGAGGGGGTGCGGGAATCCTTCTGGCTCCAGGGCATG
>JBEKSH010000042.1:0-17277 GCA_049517235.1 Roseiarcus sp.
GATTTTGGCGGAAGCCGCGCCCATCAGCCGCGAGAGCCCGGCGATGCGCTCCTCTACGCCACGCGAACTGACGACGCTGGCGCCGTCGGCGAAGGCGCCGCGCAACACCCGGGCGAGCGACAGTTTGCCGCCATGGCCGGTGTGGATGGTGCGCACGACCTGGGCGAGCGCCGGGCCCTGGGCGCCGATTCCCAGCCGCTCGCGCGTCTGTTCGACGCCGGGCGCTTCGTGCCGCAACGCCTTGAGCAGCCGGGTGACGCCATGGCCGCGATCGGCCGAGCCCATCAGCAGCGGCACGACGTGGCCGCCGCGAAGCTCCTTGGCCAGATCGTCGAAAACGCGATCGCGCGGCGGCTCGATTTCGCCGATCAACTGCTCCATCAGCGCGTCGTCGTAATCGGCGAGGCGCTCCAGCATGGAATAGCGCGCCTCCCTGTGGTCGGGCTCAGCGCCGGCCGGCGTCTCGATGACCGTCGAAGGCGCGTGTTCGCGATAGAGGAAAGCCCGATCGAGAGCCAGGTCGATGAAGCCGGTCGCGACGCCGTGCTGCCAGACGGGCAATTGGCGCAACAGCAGCGGCGTGCGTGAGGCCGGTTGCAGCATCGCCAAGGTCTCGCGAACGCCGGCGCTCGCGAGGTCGATCTTGTTGAGGAACAGCAGCCGCGGCAGACGCATCTCCTCAAGTTCGCGAAGGATAATTTGCAGCGCCAGCATCTTGCGGCTGTCCGCCTCGCAAACCACGACAGCCGCGTCGCAAACCGGCAGCGCCGGGCGCATGTCGTGGATGAATTCGACCGAGCCCGGACAATCGAAGAAGGTGAAGCGGTCGCCCATATAGTCGATGCTCGCGATATTGGGCTCGACGCTCATCGCGTGGGCGCGCGCTTCGGGGCTGGAATCGCCGATGCTGGTGCCGTCGCGCACCGAACCCTGGCGCGGCGCACCGCCGCCGCGCGCCAGGATCGCCTCCATCAGGCTGGTCTTGCCGCTTTGAAAGGGGCCCACGAGCGCGATCAGACGCGGCCCTGCAATTCTTCTGTCGCCCGTTTCCGTGGAGCCGACCATAACGATCCTCCCAACTTCTGGCGGCGGCATCCGTCGTCCGGCGGCGGCCAAGACCAGCTTTCGCGTCCAAGGTTACTAGTCTGACCGCCCGGCGCAAGATGCCCGCGTGAACGAGGCGAGCGGCGGCGCCCCGTCGGCTCCTGTCGCAATCTCGCGCATTACGTTGTATGGACGACCAAATTTCGGCGCCGCCGTCAGGCGCGCCGTTGCGGCCCAGGCAGCCTTCCACCGCCGAAGCCGCGATTCAACAACGCCAAGCGGCCCGGGCGGGCCTGCTTGGCGACGGCGATTTGTGAAGGAAATGATGTCGGAATCAGCGCTTAGCGATCGCGACGCCCTGGTGGCCGCCCTTGGCGGACGGTCCATCGTGCTCGTCGGCATGATGGGGGCCGGCAAGACTTCCGTCGGCCGGCGCCTGGCGGCGCGTCTCAACCTGCCGTTCGTCGATGCCGACGCCGAGATCGAAGCGGGCGCGCAAATGAGCGTGCCGGAAATATTCGAGCGCTTTGGCGAACCCTATTTCCGCGAGGGCGAGCGCAAGGTGCTCGCCCGGCTGTTGGCCGAGGGGCAGAAAGTGCTCGCCACCGGCGGCGGCGCCTTCATGAACGAGGCGACCCGTCGGCGCATCGCCGAATCCGGCGTCTCCGTCTGGCTGAAGCCAGATTTCGAGGTGTTGATGCGCCGGGTCCGCAAGAGGTCGAACCGCCCGCTGCTGAAAACCGCCGATCCGGAGGCGACCCTGCGCCGCATCCTGGAGGAGCGCAGCCCCGTCTACGCCATGGCCGATCTGACGTTCGAGCCGCGCGACGGCCCGCACGACTTGGTGGTCGAGGCGATCGTCGCGAAGCTTGGGGCGCATCTGGCGAAGGGCGCCGGGGGCGCGTCGCCCGATGACGCAAGCGCGGCGCCGGCGGCGCGGCGGATTATCGAAGTCGCGGTCGCGCTCGGGGCCCGCGCCTACAACATCCTGATAGGCGAGGGCCTGATCGCCGAGGCGGGCGAGCATATTGCGCGTCTCGCGGCGGGCGCCAATTGCGCCGTGGTCACCGACCGCAACGTCGCGGACGCGCATCTTGCGGCGCTCGCCGGCTCTCTCGCGCGAGCCGGGTTGCGTTGCTCGACTATCGTCGTTCCGCCGGGCGAAGCTTCCAAATCCTATGCTCGGTTCGCCGAGGTGTGCGACGGCGTGCTGGCCGCGCATATCGAGCGGCGCGACATTGTCATCGCGTTCGGCGGCGGCGTCGTCGGCGACCTCGCAGGCTTTGCCGCTGCAAGCGTGCGGCGCGGGCTTCGGCTCGTGCAGATTCCCACGAGCCTGCTCGCCCAGGTCGATTCCTCGGTCGGCGGCAAGACCGCGATCAATTCGCCCCATGGCAAGAATCTTGTGGGCGCCTTTCACCAGCCCGCGCTCGTTCTGGCCGACATTGGCGCGCTCGACACGTTGAATGCGCGCGAATTTCGCGCCGGCTACGCCGAGATGGTGAAATATGGGTTGATCGGCGACCTCGCCTTTTTCGAGTGGCTGGAGGCCCATTGGCGCGACGTCTATGCGGGGGGCCCCGCGCGCCTTCGCGCCGTCGCGACGAGTTGCGCCGCCAAGGCGGCGGTGGTGGCCGCCGATGAAACCGAACAGGGCGAGCGGGCGCTACTCAATCTGGGCCACACCTTTGCTCACGCCTTCGAACGACTGACCGGCTATGACGGCGCGCGCCTCGTGCATGGCGAAGCGGTGGCGATCGGCATGGCTTGCGCCTTCCGCTTCTCCAGGGCGCTCGGCCTTTGCACGGGACAGGACGCCGTGCGTGTCGAGAGCCACTTGCGCGCCGTCGGTCTGCCGACGCGGATTTCTGAAATCGCCGGCCTTGACGCGGAGCCGGAAGCGATCCTGGCGGCGATGCGCCAGGACAAGAAGGTCGAACGCGGGCGTCTGACCTTCATCCTCGCCAACGGCATAGGCGACAGCTTCATCGCCCGCGACGTAGCCGAGGCGCAGGCGCGCGACTTTCTGAGCGACGAACTTGCGCGAAAATAATAGACTTGGCGCGATCGCCTGCCTGATCCGGGCGCCAGCTTAACATCGAGGGCTCCATGTCGCTAACCGTCGACGCTCTGATCGTGTTGGCGAGCGTTTTCGCGTCGGCGTTCTTTTCGGGCGCTGAAACGGCGCTCACGGCTGCATCCCGCGCCCGCATGCACGCGCTGGAAATGGACGGCGATCAGGCCGCGAAACTGGTCAATCGGCTGATCGCGATGCGTGGACGATTGATCAGCGCGATGCTGTTTGGCGGTCAGATCGTCAACATCGCCGCTTCCTCATTCGCGACCAGCGTGCTTGTCACTCTGGCGGGCGATCGCGGCGCCGTCTATGCGACGGCAATCATGACGACGCTGATCGTCATCTTCGCCGAGGTGACGCCCAAGACCATCGCCATCGCCTATCCTGATCGCGTCTCGCTCGCCATCGCGCCGGTCGTCTCGTTTTTCGTGACGATATTCTGGCCGGTCGTCGCCGCGGTGGAAACATTCGTGCGTTCGCTGCTTTGGCTGTGCGGCATGCGCCCGAACGAACGCCAAACGGCCGCCTCGGGACATGAGGAGTTGCGCGGCGCGGTCGATCTGCTGCATCGCGCGGGCGGCGTCGCGCGTTCGGAGCGCGATATGTTCGGCGCGCTGCTCGAACTTGGCGAAATCGAAGTGTCGGACGTCATGATTCACCGCACCGATATGCGCACGATAAACGCCGACCTCGCCCCGCGCGAACTGGTGCGCGAGATGCTCGCCTCGCCCTATACGCGCATGCCGCTCTGGCGCGGCACGCCGGACAACATCATCGGCGTCCTGCACGCCAAGGATCTCTTTCGCGCCGTTGCGGCGGCTGGCGGCGATGCGAGCCGGATCGACATAGCGGACGTCGCGCTCGACGCCTGGTTCGTTCCCGAAACCACGACGTTGCGCGACCAGTTGCAGGCGTTTCTACCCCGCAAGACCCAAATGGCGCTGGTCGTCGACGAATATGGCGTGGTCATGGGGTTGGTGACGCTGGAGGATATACTCGAAGAGATCGTCGGCGACATAAAGGACGAGCACGATCTCGTGGTTCCCGGCATGCGGCAGCAGCCCGACGGCTCGGTCGTTGTCGAAGGCTCCGTCACGATCCGCGATCTCAACCGGGCGATGGACTGGGCGCTTCCCGACGAGGAAGCGGCGACAATCGCCGGCCTGGTCATTCACGAAGCGCGCGCGATCCCTGAGCCCAAACAGGTGTTTGTCTTCCATGGGTTCCGGTTCGAGGTCTTGCGCAAGAACCGCAACCGCATCGTGGCCCTGCGCATCTCGCCGCTCGGGGCGCCGATGGCGAATAGCCTTGAGAAAGGTCAAGACCTCGAAGGCGACGCGGCGGTGCGCGACTGAGGTTCAGGCGCCGGCCGCAGCGCCAAGGCTCGCCGTTCCGCCGCTCACGTCGCGATGGCGACAGCCTCGATCGTCAGCGTGTCGAGTTCGAATCCCCCGTCGGCGGCGATCGCGAAATGGGCGCGAACGGCGGCGCTCGCTTGCGCCTGAAGCATGAGGATGGCCGCCGCGCAGGTCTCCGACGTCTTGGTGCGCTCCGTCCACGAGGCGAAATCCAGGCGTAGCTTGCGCGCCGTCAGTCCGGTCCCAGAAAAGCCCGAGCGGCCAAGCGCCGCCATCCATTCGGCGGCGCTGTAATTGCGGACGTGCGAGGGATCGCGCAACAGCTCGATCGTCTGCAGATGCGTGTCGAGCAAGGGATGGGAGGGGGCGATCCCGTCGGCGAAGACGGCGCGCCCGCCGGCCTTCAGCACCCGCCGCGCTTCCCGCAGTCCCGCTTCCATATCGCGCCAGTGATGAGCGGTGTATCGGCATAATAGGATGTCGAAGGAGGCGTCCCCGAAAGGAAGGCGCTCCGCCACGCCCTGCAGAACAAGGATATTGTTCAATCCGCGCTCGCTTGCCGTGCGTTTGACATGCGCCAGCATATCCGGCGTCAGGTCGCAGGCGACGACCTCGCGCACATGCGGCGCGACGCGATAGCTGACATGGCCGCCGCCGCATCCAAGATCCAGCGCGCGGGCATTCGCGCAGCCGCGCACGAAGGATTCGATTTGATCGAGGTCGGCGCCGGCGCTGTGGACCGCGCTGCCGACATAGGCCGCCGCTCGCGGCGCGTAATGTCCGGCCACGAAATTGTGTTGGGTGTCGCTCATGACTCTTCTCCGGACCGGACCGCCATTTTCGGCCCTTCTTTAACCTGTTACAAGTTGGCGTCTTATCCTGGTATGAACTGTGCCCCTATGCTGTTGCCCATCGACCAGCGGCGCCTTCTGGGCGCCTTTCTGCGGCGACGCCGTGAGCAGCTGCGCGCCGTCGACGTCAGCTTGCCGGCAAGCCGTTCGGGGCGCCGGCGGACGCCGGGCCTTCGCCGCGAGGAGATGGCGCAGATTTGCGGAATGAGCCCGACCTGGTACGCTTGGATCGAGCAGGGCCGCGATATCTCCGTCTCCTCGGCCGCTCTGGCGCGGCTGGCGGCGGCGATGCGGCTCACGCCGGCCGAACGATCCTACCTGTTCGAGCTCACGCGCAAGCGCGATCCCACGGAGCCGTCGCCGGGACGGCGTGAGGAGGACGAGCCTCCCCAGGCTTTGCGAGACGCCTTGAATGCGATGACCGCGCCCGCCTATCTGCTCGATCGGCTGTGGCGCGCGCGCGTGGAACGAGCCCGCCGCGCGGCTCCTCAGCGATTGGCTGGGGAGTGGCGAGCCCTGTCTGCTGAATTACGTTTTCCTCGATGGCGCGCGCGCGCGTTCATCGCGGACTGGGAGAACCGCGCGCGCCGCCTGGTCGCCGAGCTTCGCGCCGACACGGGGCGCAGTCCCGACGATCCGTCGTTGCGCGCGCTGGTCGACCGCTTGCGGACGGCAAGTCCGGATTTCGCGGCGTTCTGGAGCGATCACGCCGTCTTGACGCGCGAGGGCGGGGCGCGCGCCTTCAATCACCCGCGGGACGGCGCGCTGCATTATCAACAGGTGACTCTGACGCCCGGCGGTCGGCCGGACTACAAGTTGGTCATGCTGCTCGGGCCGCGCTCGCCACGGTAAGCCCCGGTCGCACGAAATCGTCAACTGGGCGGCGCGATCGGCGGGATGCGCGCGCGCCGGCCGGCCGCGGGGCTCGAAGTCCAATCCATCGCCTGCGCTTGACCGATTTGCGAGCCTAAGGAGCTGACCGCAAACGCCCCCGCTCCACCAAATACTCGCGCAGCCTCTTTTCGCCGCGCGGCGTCGTCCAGCGATGGTTCCAGGCGAAGGCCGGGCGGAGCAGCGGCGCGAGCAGGCGCAGAATCGGGCGCAGCACCGTCACCTCCCAGACGATGTCGACATGTACGCCGCCGTCGCGCGGCGAGAGCGACGCGCTCCAGCGTCCGTCAAAGTCGCCAATCGTCTTCACGATAACGCGCCGCCCTGGTTCGAGCTGTACGGCCTCTACGATGAAATTGAGCTCGTAGGGCAGAAAGCCTCGCGCCCGCGCGCGCACGCGCTCTCCGACTTTCGGCTCGTCGCTGTTCGTCAGCTTTTCGGCGCCGAGATAGACGCCCTTCCACCACAACGGCAGCAATTCGCCGTGCGCCAGCACGTCGTAGACGTCGTCTACGCTGGCGCCTGGGATCTCCCAGCTCTCTTCGAAACGAAAGACGTTAGAAGGCAAAACGCATCCCTCCAGGCGACCGCCGACTTTTTGGCGACGGCCTGAACAATCAAACGTCCGCTGTCTGCGTTGACCTTGCTTGCCTTAGCGACGACTTCGCGTGCTTGGGTAAATTACTCGCCCCGGACGATCTTTGGCAACCCGTTATGGCTGTCAAGCGGACGTCGCCTTGACCGAGAATCGGCGATTTTGCTGGCGAAGGGCGCAATGAAAAGCGTGCGGGCGGACGCCGACGCGGCCGGGCGGCTCCGACAAGGATTTCGCCTCCCCGTCCGGCGCGCCGGGAGGACGCTCGCGTCGCCGGCCGTGTCGGTTGCGCCACGCGACCGGCATGACGCGAGCTTGGCCGCGACGCCGATTGGCTTTCGCAGCGCGGCCGCGTTGCCGGGGCCGCCCTCGTCGCCTATATAGGCGCGCAGCGAAGCGGGCGTTGGCCCGGTAAGAGGATTCATGTCCTGGAATAATCAAGGTGGCGGTCCGTGGCGTTCCGGCCAGGGGCCATGGGGGCAGGGGCCGGGCGGATTGCAGCCTCCGGGCGACCTTGAAGAAGTACTGCGCCGCTTGCAGGCGGGCCTGCGCGGGCTGCTGCCGAACGGCAGCGGAATCGCCGGGCGCGGCGCGATATTTCTTGGCCTCATCGTGGTCCTGTTGTGGTTCGCGTGGGGTTTTTATACGGTCCAGCCCAACGAGATTGGCATCAACCTAGTGTTCGGCCGCTACACCGGAAAGACCGCCGCGGGCCTCAATTACAATTGGCCATGGCCCGTCGGGACGGTGATAAAAGCGCCGGTCTGGGATCAGAAGATCACCGAAGTGGGCTATCGCAGCGAGACGGAGCCGGGGGCCGAAACCGGCCGCAACCGCGCCCAGGCGCCCGAAGAAAGCCTGATGCTGACCGGCGATCAGAACATCGTCGACGTCCAGTTCCGCGTAAGCTGGCAGATCGATCCGGCCAAGCCCGAGGATTTCATCTTCAACATTCGTCACCCCGAAGAGACGGTGAAGGCTGTCGCCGAGAGCGTCATGCGCGAAGTCGTCGGCCTCAAGACGATCGACGGCATCCTCACGACCGACCGCAAGTCCATCGAACCGGACGTGCAGGACCGAATGCAGAAAGTGCTGAACGACTATCAGGCCGGCGTGCTCGTCAAGCAGGTTCAGCTGCAGTCGGTCGACGCGCCGTCGCAGGTCCTGTCCGCCTATCGCGACGTGACCGCCGCCCAGCAGGATCTGCAGCGCGCGGTCAACGAGGCGGAGACCTACGCCAACCGCGTCGTGCCCGAAGCGGAAGGCGCCGCGGCGCGCATCAGGCTGGAAGCCCAGGCCTATCGCCAGCAGACGGTCGCCGAAGCCAACGGGCAGACTTCGCGCTTCAACCAGGTCTATGCGCAATACAAGAACGCGCCGGGCGTGACGCGCGAGCGCATGTATCTGGAGACGATGGAGCGCGTTCTGGGCGCGATGGACAAGACGATCCTTGACACCAGCGCGGCGAGTCCGACGGTGCCTTATTTGTCGCTCGACTCCCTGCAGCGCAAATCGGCGGGAGCCGCCAAATGAGAAATCCGCTCTCCGGCCTCGCGCTTCTCGTCGTGGCGATCGCCGCGGTCGTCGTCGCGCTCGGCGCGCTGTTTACGGTTGTTCCGACCGAACAGGCTCTGGTGCTGCGGTTCGGCCAGCCGGTGCGCGATTTGATTGACGCGCCGGGCCTCTATGTCAAATGGCCGTTCATCGATTCGATCATCTATATCGACAAGCGCATTCTTGACCTCGACGAGGCCCGGCAGGAAGTGCTGGTCGCCGACAATCAGCGTCTGGAAGTCGATGCGTTCGTGCGCTACCGGATTTCGGATCCGTTGCGGTTCTACCAGTCGGTAGGTTCGATTCAGGGGGCCAACGCCCAGCTCGGCGGCATGCTCAATTCGGCCCTGCGCAGAACTTTGGGCGAGGCGTCGATCACCGACATCGTGCGCGACAGGCGCGACGCGCTGATGGGCGACATTCGCGATCAGGTGAAATCGGGAGCCGAGCGCTTCGGCCTGGCGGTGGTCGACGTGCGAATCAAACGCGCCGATCTGCCGCCGGAGAATTCGGAGGCGGTGTTTCACCGCATGCAGACCGAGCGCCAGCAGCGGGCGGCGAAATTCCGCGCGCAAGGTTCGCAGCAAAGCCAGCAGATCAAGGCCGAGGCCGACCGCCAGGTGACCGTGACGATCGCCCAGGCGCAGCAGGAGGCCGACCAGACCAGAGGCCAGGGCGACGCCGAACGAAATCGGATTTTCGCGGAGAGCTACGGCAAGGATCCCGACTTTTTCGCGTTCTACCGCTCCATGCAGGCTTACGAGACGAGACGGGCCTGAAGAGCGGCGACTCGCGTATCGTCATGAGCCCCAAGTCGGATTTCTTCCGATATTTCACCACCCCGACGCCCACGGCGGCGCCCGCGGGGGAAGCCACGCCCGAAACCCAGACGGTCAAGTAGCTTGCGTGATTTTTCAGCGGCAATCGGCCTTGTTTTCGCGATCGAAGGCATGCTTCTGGCCGGGTTCACCGAGACGATGCGCAGCCGGATGGCGCAGGCCTCCAAGAAGAAGCCGTGGCGCCTTCGCCTGTTTGGCATAGGCGCGGCGGTTATCGGCGTCGCGATCGTGTGGGCGGCGCGGCGCGTTATATGAGTCGCGCTATATCGTGACGCGTTGTTGATGGCGAGCGCCGCATCCGCCGCTTTTGCGACAAGATTGTTGTTCAGTTGTAAAATCAATATTCAAGAAATATCGGCTCCAGGAGAAACACGCCATGCGCGTTGTCCAAATGTCCGCCCCGGTCCTTGCTCGCCCGGTCCCTTTCCGGACAGCCCTTTTGCGGCTGAGCCGGCGTGCGGCGCTCGCATCGGCGCTGGCGGCCGGCCTGGCGGCGGCGCCCGCACTGGCCCCCGTCGAACCGGCGATGGCGCAGGCGCGCCCCGCCTCGCTCGCCGATCTGGTCGACAGCGTCGCCGAAGCGGTGGTGAATATTTCGGCGACCCAGACGGTTGAGGAGAAGCAGGCGGATGCGATGCCCGATCTGCCGAAGGGAACGCCTTTCGACGACATGTTCGAGCAATTCTTCCGGAACCGCGGCCAGAACGGCGAGGCGCCGCGCCCCCGCAAGTCAAGCTCGCTGGGCTCCGGCTTCGTGATCGACGCCTCCGGCATCGTCGTCACCAACAACCATGTCATCGGCGACGCCAACGACATCATGGTCATTTTCACGGATGGGCGCAAATTGAAGGCCGAGATCATCGGCAAGGACCCCAAGGTCGACGTGGCCGTATTGCGGGTGAAGAGCGACAAGCCGCTCAAGACCGTGAAATTCGGCGACAGCGACAAGATGCGCGTCGGCGACGGCGTGATGGCGGTCGGCAACCCCTTTGGGCTCGGCGAAACCGTCACCGCCGGCATTGTTTCGGCGCGCAACCGCAATATCGACAGCGGCCCTTACGACAATTTCCTGCAGACCGACGCATCGATCAACAAGGGCAATTCGGGCGGCCCGCTGTTCAATATGGCGGGCGAGGTCATCGGCATCAACACGGCGATCCTGTCGCCGTCGGGCGGCTCGATCGGCATCGGCTTCGCCACGCCCTCGGCGATGGTCGTGCCGGTGATCGCCCAGCTTGAAGAGTTTCATGAAACACGGCGCGGCTGGCTTGGCGTCCGCATCCAGAACGTCGACGATTCGATCGCCGAGAGCCTGGGGCTTGGAACCGCGCGCGGCGCGCTGATCGCCGGCGTCGACGATCATGGTCCGGCCAAGCCGGCCGGCCTCCTGACGGGCGACGTGATCGTCAAATTCGACGGCAAGGACATCAAGGAGTCGCGAGACCTGCCCAAACTCGTGGCTTCGCTGCCCGTCGGCAAGGAAGTCGACGTCGTCATCGTCCGCAAGGGCCAGGAAATCACCAAGACGGTCAAGCTTGGCCGCCTCGAGGATGGCGAGAAGGCCGCCGCCGCCGCGGCCAACGGCAGTGGCGACGACGAAGCGAACGCTCCGAAGAAGGCCATATCCAAGGCCTTCGGCATGGAGCTGTCCGGCCTTTCGGACGAGGCGCGCAAGACTTTCCGCATCAAGGAGGGGGTCAAGGGCGTCGTCATCGCCTCCGTCGCGCCCAATTCGCCCGCCGCGGAAAAGGGCCTGCAGGCCGGCGAAGTCATCGAAGAGGTCAATCAGTTGGCGGTCAGCCAGCCGGCCGAAGTGAGCAAGACGATCGAGGCGCTCAAGCAAGCGGGCAAGAAGTCGGCGTTGCTGCTTGTCGCCAACGGAAACGGCGACGTTCGCTTCGTGGCGCTGGCCATCGAATAGGATCGCGTTTCTCCCGCAAAAGGAGAACGGCGGTCAATCCTCGACGAACCCGCTGCGCGCGTAACCCTGCGCGTAAAGCAGCGCCGTGAGATCGGTATGGTCGAGACGGGCGTGGGCGGCCGCGGCCACGGCGGGTTTGGCGCGATAGGCGACGCCGAGCCCCGCCTCGCCAAGCATGGCCAGATCATTGGCGCCATCGCCGACGGCCAGCGTCTCGTGCGCCGCGAGGGCGCGCTGAGCGCGAAGTTCGCGCAAGGTCGCGAGCTTGGCGTCGCGCCCGAGGATCGGCTCGGCGACGCGGCCCGCCAGCCGGCCGTGCTCGACTACAAGCTGGTTGGCGCGATGCTCGTGAAAGCCTAGCCGCTTGGCGATCGCGGCCGTGAACTGGGTGAAGCCGCCCGACACGATCGCCGCATAGGCGCCGTTGACGCGCATGGTTTGCACGAGCGTGCGCGCGCCCGGCGTCACGATGATGGCGCTTTCCAGGATATCGGCGATGACCGTCTCGGGCAGGCCGGCAAGCAGGGCGACGCGCTCGCGCAAGGCGGGCTCGAAAGCGATTTCTCCGCGCATCGCCCGTTCCGTGATCGCCGCCACATGCGCGCCGACGCCGGCGCGCGCCGCGAGTTCGTCGACGCATTCCTGGCCTATCAGCGTCGAATCCATGTCGGCGACGAGCAGCTTCTTGCGCCGGCCCTCCGCCAATTGCGTGATGACGTCGATTCGCTCGCCCGCCAGCAGGGCGCGCAACCGCTCCCTGGCGAGCGCGAGCGCCGCGTCGTCGCCTTCGAAGAACAGATCGGCCGCGACGCCCGGCTTGAGCCATTGCACCGCGGCGAAGCGCGGCAGCGCTTGCGCGGCGCGCGCGATCAAGGCATCGCTGAGCGCAGAACGGGTCGGACTGGCGATGAGCGTGGCGACAAGGGGACTAGACGGCATGGGTTCGAACAGCTCGGCGTTGGCGGCGCGGCGGTGAAGCGCCGCGCCCTTCTCATCGCAGGACCGACGGCGAGCGGCAAGTCGGCCATCGCGCTGGCGCTCGCCAGAAAGCTAGGCGGAACCGTCATCAACGCCGATTCGATGCAGGTCTATCGCGATCTGCGGGTGCTTACGGCGCGCCCGAGCGAGAGCGAAGAGAATCTCGCGCCGCACGAGCTTTTCGGCTGCGTCGACGGCGGCGTGAATTTTTCGGCAGGGCGCTGGCTCGTCGAAGCCGAGGCGATCGCGGCCCGCGTGTTCGCGCAAGGGGCGCCCGCGATTTTCGTCGGCGGCACGGGCCTCTATTTCCGCGCGCTTACGCAGGGGTTTTCGCAAATTCCCGCCGTGCCGGACGATGTGCGGGCTCGCGTGCGCGCCGAGGCCGAGCCCTCGCCGAGCGCGGCGCTGCATGCCGAGCTCGCCGCCCGCGACGCGGCGACCGCCGCGCGGCTTCGCCCAGGCGACAGGCAGCGCATTCTTCGCGCGCTTGAAGTTCTGGCCGCGACCGGCCGGCCGCTCGCCTCATTCCACGGCGCGCGCGGCGCCCCGCTGCTCGAGGCGGGGCAATGGGCAGGAATTTTTCTGGCGCCCGATCGCCAGCCGCTCAACGCCGTGATCGACCGGCGCTTCGAAGCGATGCTGAAGGCGGGCGCCCTTGCGGAGGTCGCCGCGCTGGCGCGCCGCGGGCTCGATCCCGCACTCCCCGTCATGCGCGCGCATGGCGCGCCCCACCTCATTGCGCATCTGTCCGGCGGCTTGTCGCTGGAGGAGGCAACGCGCCGCTCGATCCTCGACACGCGCCGCTACGCCAAGCGCCAATTCACCTGGGCGCGCCACCAAATGCCGCACTTCGCCTGGGTGGCGCCCGACCAGGCGATTGAAGCGGGCGCGCGCGCCCTCGACAGCTTCCGCTGAACGGGCGCTTGCGGTAAATTCGCCGCCGATGCCGAAAAAATCTCCGCCCATCGACAAGCTCGATCCCGACGACGCGCGCGCCGAGCATTCGCGGCTTGGCGCCGAAATCGCCGGGCACGACAAGCTTTATTACGGCAAGGATGCGCCGGTCGTTTCGGACGCCGACTATGACGCGTTGCGCCGCCGCTATGAAGCGCTAGAGCAGGCGTTTCCATCGCTGGCGGGCGCCGAGTCGCTGAGCCGGCGCGTCGGTTCCGCGCCCTCCGAGAAATTCGCCAAGGTGCGGCACGCCGTGCCGATGCTTTCGCTTGGCAACATATTCGAGGAAGCGGAGGTCACGGAATTTTGCGCGCGTGTGCGCCGCTTTCTCGGCCTGCCGGTGGATTCGGAATTGGAAATGACGGCGGAGCCCAAGATCGACGGGCTGTCGTGCGCCTTGCGCTATGAGGGCGGCCGCCTCGCGCAGGCCGCGACCCGCGGCGACGGGTTCGAGGGCGAAGACGTCACCAACAATGCGCGCACCATCGCCGCGATTCCCCAAAAGCTTGCAGGCGCGCCCGATATCTTCGAGGTGCGCGGCGAAGTCTACATGGCGAAGGAGGATTTCGCGGCGATGAACGCGCGCCAGAAGGAGGCGGGCAAGCCGGTCTTCGCCAATCCGCGCAACGCCGCGGCGGGCTCGCTGCGCCAGCTCGACGCCCGCATCACCGCCGCCCGGCCTTTGCGCTTTTTCGCCTACGCCTGGGGCGAAATCAGCGCCCTGCCGGCTGACACTCAACTCGGGATGATCGAGGCGTTCAAGCGTTTCGGCCTGCCCGTCAACCCGCTGACCCGGCTTTGCGTTTCGGCCCAGGAAATGATCGCGCATTACCGCGCGATCGAAGGCCAGCGCGCGACTCTGGGCTATGACATCGACGGCGTCGTTTACAAGGTCAACGCGCTCGCGCTGCAGGAGCGGCTCGGCTTCGTCTCGCGCAGCCCGCGGTGGGCGGTCGCTCACAAGTTCCCCGCCGAGCGCGCGACGACGATCGTCGAGGCGATCGAGATTCAGGTCGGTCGCACCGGCGCCCTGACGCCTGTCGCCAAATTGCGGCCGGTGACGGTGGGCGGCGTCGTCGTGTCCAACGCCACCCTGCACAATGAGGACGAAATTGCGCGCAAGGACGTTCGCGTCGGCGACACGGTGCGCGTTCAGCGCGCCGGCGACGTCATCCCGCAAATTCTGGAAGTTGTGCTCGATCGGCGCCCACACCATTCCAAGCCCTATGTTTTTCCTCACGTCTGCCCCGTCTGCGGCTCGGCGGCGTTGCGCGAGATAGACGAGAAGACGGGCGTCGCCGACGTCGTGCGCCGCTGCACCGGCGCGCTGGTCTGTCCGGCGCAGGCGGTCGAGCGGTTGAAGCATTTCTGCTCGCGCAATGCGATGGATATCGAGGGCCTCGGCGACAAGCAGATCGAACTGTTCTTCTCCGAAGGGCTCATCAAGACGGCGGCCGACATATTCACGCTCGCTGCGCGCGACGGCGTCGAAGGGCCGCGGCTGAGCGAACGCGAGGGATTTGGCGAAGTCTCCGCGCGCAATCTCTTCGCGGCGATCGAGGCGCGACGGAAAATTCCGGTCAATCGCTTCATCTACGCGCTCGGCATTCGCCATGTCGGCGAAACCAATGCGCGGCGCCTGGCGCGCCATTTCGGCCATTTCGACGCCTTGCGCGCCGCCGCGCGAAGCGCCGAGGGCAGAGCGGAGGTCGACGCGATCGACGGCGTCGGTCCGGTCGTCGCCGAGGCGCTGGTCGACTTCTTCGCCGAGCCGCATAACGAGGCGGCGCTCGACAGATTGCTGTCGCAGGTCACGACGACCCCAATGGAGGCCGTCGCCGCCGGTCATCCGCTGGCGGGCAAGACCATCGTGTTCACGGGCACGCTGGAGAAGATGACGCGCGAGGAGGCCAAGGCGATGGCCGAGCGGCTGGGGGCGAAGGTCTCCGGTTCGGTGTCGGCCAAGACCGATCTTGTCGTCGCGGGCCCAAGCGCCGGCTCCAAGCTCGCCAAAGCGCGCGAACTTGGCGTCGAGGCGATCGACGAAGAGGAATGGTTCAGGCGGGCCGGGCGGAGCTGAGGTCGTCCCTGCTTCACGCGGGGGAATTGGTGTAGTCAATTGTGCTCACGCGGATGGATTGGGGGAGTGGCTTGCAATGGCGCGTAAAACATCGCCGAGAACGGAGGCGGCGGCGCTCGATGCCGCTCAGGATCTGGTCTATGACGCATGGGAGGCAACCACCCCCAGGCGGCGGGGCATTCCGACCGGGGTTCCGACGAGGAACTCGATCTGTGGCGTCACGGCGTTGAGTCAGGCGAGTCGGCTTTGGGCGCGGCGGCCTTCAAGGAGTTGACCGGCTCGTTTTGGGGATTTCTGGAGACGCGGCCCTATATGCGCGCCCGCTTTGGCTTGGCGCGAGCGCTGTGGCTGCGCGGCGTTCGCGACGAGGCGATCGAGCACCTGCGCGACATGTTGCGGCTGAATCCCGGCGACAACCAGGGCGTCCGGTACGTTCTGGCGGCCTATTTGGTCGAAGCCGGGCGCGACGGCGATCTCCCCAAACTGCTGAAGAAATTCAAGGGCGACACGATGGCCGCCTGGACGTGGACGTCGGCGTTGGCGGCGTTCCGGCGGACCGGCGACAATGAAGAGAACCGCAAGCTGCTGGCGCAGGCGGTCGCCGGCAACGAACACATTCCGGCTTATCTGACTGGCGAGAAATCACCGCCGAAGACGCTGCCCCCGTTCATCAGCCCGGGCGACGTCGACGAGGCTATCCATTACGTCCACGAATTTCGCGAAGGTTGGATTCACACGCCAGGGGCGATCGACTGGCTGCGCTCTTTCCGGTTCGCGCCCAAGGTAGCGAAGAAGCCCAGGCGGCGCCTGCAATAGCCCCCAGATTCTCCAAATAGCGGCAGAAGTCCTCACCTGTACAAATCGGCGCGGGTCGGCGGCAGACCGACGGGGCATTTCACCCGCCTGGACGACAATGTCTGGTAGAGGCCCGCGTTGTTGCGCTCGAAGGTGATCGAGCAGGCGGCGAGATAGGCGATCCAGACGCGCGTCGTGACTTCGCCGACGTCCTTGCACGCGGCGTCATAATGGGCGACGAGGCGATCGTGCCAGATTTTGCACGTGCGTTGGTAATGTTCGCGCCAGCCTTCGACATCGTGAATCTCGAAGCCGTTCAGTTCGAGGCTGGTGATGGTGCGGCCGATATAGTCGAGTTCGCCGCCAGGAAAAATATAGCGCGTCAGCGCCGCGAAATCGGCGCGCTTCTTGCCGGTGCGCGCCGCTCGGCTTCCGCCAGGGCGCGTTATGGCGTGATGCAAGAACAGCCCGCCCGGCTTCAGAAGGCGATGAACCGTCTTGAAATAGGTCGGGAAATTGACGCCGCCGATATGTTCGAACATGCCGATCGCAGTGATCTTGTCGAAGCGCTCCTCGCCCTGGACCAGCGCATAGTCCGTCAATTCGATGGTCACGCTCTCTTCAAGGCCAAGGCGTTTGACCTTCTCTTTGGCGTAGGCGACCTGGCTCTCGGACAGCGTCACGCCGTGCACCTTCACGCCGTAGCGCTGCGCGGCGTGGCAGGCGAACGCGCCCCAGCCGCAGCCAATGTCCAGCAGCGCCTCGCCCGGCTTCAGGCGCAATTTGCGGCAGACCATGTCGATTTTCTGGATCTGCGCCTGATCGAGGTCGTCGCCCCAGTCGTGGAAATAAGCGCAGGTGTAGACCATCTCCTTGTCTAGCCAAAGCTCATAGAACGCGTTGGAAACGTCGAAATGATAGGCGATGTTTTTCTTGTTCTGGTCCTGGGAGCCGTCGCTTTCGCGATCCTTGGCGATCGCCTGCAGCGGCCAGGGCTCGCCGCGCGGCGTGAACAGGAAATCGAATCCGGTCTTCAACGCCCGCAACGAGAAAAGCGATTTCCTCAAGGCCCGCGTGCGGCCCTTCGGCCTCTTGGCGACAAGGTCGAAAATGGTTCCGTTGACCAGGTCGATCCGCCTCGCCGCCCACAGATTGGCGAGCGTCGTGATCTTCGGCGTGCGCAGCAGACCGGCGACGGCGCCCTCGTCGGCGATGGCGATCGCCAGCGAAGTCGCCGGCCAATCGGCGGGAACGAGCGAGCCGTCCCACAGCCGGAAGCCGAATTCGAGCGCCAGGCGTCGATGAACCTGCGTCAGCAGCGCCCGGAAGCTCCTTAACCT
>JBEKSH010000043.1:0-9110 GCA_049517235.1 Roseiarcus sp.
TCCTTCACCAGCGCCGCCGTGATATTGGCCATGGCCGTTCCTTTGCCGGGGTTGCAGGAAGCCCCGAGGCTTCCGTCTTTTCGGTTTGACAAGAAGCTCAAGCCCGACCCGCCGCGCGCGGCCGGGCTATCGCAAGCGGCGCTACGCCCCGGCGATCAGCGTGCGCGCCTGCTCGACCCAATTGTCGCGCGCGATGCGGCCGTTGAACTTGAGGTCGGCGTCCAGCTTATCGGCCTCCTCCTTGGTCATCGCGGCGATCTGCCAATAGTGGAAAACGCCATGCTCGTTGAGCTTCTTGACGATCTGCGGACCAACGCCGGCGAGCTTGGCCAGATCGTCGGGCGCGCCGCGCGGCGCGGTGAGCAGTTCGAAACGTTCGGCTGGCGCGGCCTCGGGCTCGACCGGCTCGGCCAGAACCTCGGCGATCGGCGCCTCGGCGGCGCCGACATCCATGCCCATGGCGCCCTGGCCGCGCGAGATGCCGTCGATCGCCGCGCGCGCGACCAGATCGCAATAAAGCTGGATCGCGCGGCCCGCGTCGTCATTGGCGGGAATGGGAAAGGCGATTCCGTCGGGATCGCTGTTGGTGTCGAGGATGGCGACCACCGGGATCTTCAGGCGGTTGGCCTCCTTGATCGCCAATTGCTCCTTGTTGGTGTCGATCACGAAAACAAGATCGGGCGTGCCGCCCATGTCCTTGATGCCGCCGAGCGCCTTCTCCAGTTTCTCGCGCTCGCGCGAAAGCATCAGCCGCTCTTTCTTGGTCAGGCCTTGCGCGCCCGCGCCAAGCATTTCGTCGAGCTTGCGCAGCCGGGAGATCGACGCCGAAATCGTCTTCCAGTTGGTCAGCATGCCGCCCAGCCAGCGCGCGTTGACGAAATATTGCGCCGAGCGTTTGGCCGCCTCGGCGATCGCCTCGGCCGCCTGGCGCTTGGTGCCGACGAACAGCACGCGCCCGCCCTTGGCGACGGTGTCCGACACCGTCTGCAGCGCGCGATGAAGCAGCGGAACGGTCTGGGCGAGATCGATGATGTGGATGCTGTTGCGCGTCCCGTAGATATAGGGCGCCATCTTCGGGTTCCAGCGATGCGACTGGTGGCCGAAATGAGCGCCGGACTCGAGCAGCTGGCGCATGGAGAAATCAGGTACCGACATTGTGTTGCGTCCTATCCGGTTAAGCCTCGGCGGATCGATTGGGCGGGGCGAGCCCGCCACCGGAGCGATTCCTTAAGATCAGGAGCCGCGAAAATCCGCCTGTGGAATGAGCGCGCATATAGAGGAGGCCGCGGACCTTGGCAAGCGCGTGAGACGGCCCCGGTCTAACGCGAAAGCGATAGACGGGATGCGCCGCCTCACGAAACATGCTCGACGGCGACCACGCCCGCGATCGCCTTCAAGGCGCCGGCGATCGGCGCCGAGACCGCGAAACGGCCCGGCAGTTTGATCTCGACCTCGCCCTCCTGCGGGCCGAGCAGCACGACCAACGACACTTCGCCGTCGCCCTTGGCGCGCAGGCGCTCCTCGATCGAGGGCAGCGGCGCCTCGTCGCGCACGAAAATCCGCAAGCCCTTTTGAATGCGCGCCGCCGCCAGCGCAAGCGCCTCGACATGGAGGATGCGCGCGCGCACGTCCTCTCCTTCCACCGCGCCTTGCAAGGTCACCAGCACGTCCGATCCCTTCTCCAGAAGGTCGCGATATTGGGCAAGGCCTTCCGCGAAGACGATCGCCTCGTATTGGCCGGACGGGTCGGAAAGCTGGACGACGCCCAGCTTCGAGCCCGATTTGGTGCGCCGCTCGGCGCGATCGAGCACGCTGGCGGCAAGGCGCGCCGTGGTCGCCCCGCGGCGCACGGCGCGCGCGAAATCGGCCCAGCGCTCGACGCGCAGGCGCTTCAGCACGCTTTGATAGGCCTCCAGCGGATGGCCGGAAAGAAAGAAGCCGACCGCGTCGAATTCGCGGCGCAGACGGTCGGCGGGCGGCCAGGGCGCGCAGCGCGGCTTCAACGGCGCGCCGTCGCTGTCGCCGAACAGCGCGTTCTGTCCGGCGGCCCGTTCATCAGCGGCGCGGTTGGCGAGCGCCAGCGCCGGCTCCATCGCGGCGAAGGCGACCGCCCGGTCGGGTTCGATTTCATCGAAGGCGCCGGCGGCGGCGAGACTCTCCAGCGCCTTCTTGTTGATCGCGCGCGGGTCGATGCGCCGCGCCATGTCGCCGAGCGAGGCGAAGGGGCGCTCGCCGCGCGCCGCGACGAGCGCTTCGGCCTGCGCTTGGCCGACGCCCTTGACCGCCGAAAGCGCGTAGGCGATCGACAGCGCGCCATCCGGCCCGAGGCGCGCGTCGAAATCGACGTCCGAGCCGTTGACCGAAGGCGGAGCCACCCTGACGCCCAGCCGCAGCGCCTCGCCGCGAAATTCGGCGAGCTTGTCGGTATTGGATTTATCCAACGTCATCGAGGCGGCGAGGAATTCGACGGGATGATTGGCCTTGAACCAGGCGGTCCAATAGGCGATCAGCGCATAGGCCGCCGCATGGCTCTTGTTGAAGCCGTAATCGGCGAATTTGGCGAGAAGATCGAATATTTCGTCGGACTTGCCGCGCCCGAGGCCGCGCGCCACGGCGCCGTCGACGAACCGGGCGCGCTGCGCGTCCATCTCGGCCTTTATTTTCTTGCCCATCGCACGGCGTAAGAGATCGGCCTCGCCGAGCGAAAAGCCCGACAGCACCTGCGCGATCTGCATCACCTGCTCCTGATAGATGACGACGCCGAACGTCTCGCGCAGCACCGGCTCGATGCGCGGCTCGATGTAATCGGGCTTTTCGAGGCCGAGCTTGCGCGCGCAATAGGTCGGGATATTGGCCATCGGGCCCGGCCGGTACAGCGCGACCAGCGCGATGATGTCCTCGAACCGGTCGGCGCGCATTTCGACCAGCGCCTTGCGCATGCCGCCGCTTTCCAGCTGGAACACGCCGATCGTCTCGCCGCGCCCGAGCATTTCGTAGGTCTTGGCGTCGTCGAGCGGAATCTTCGACAGATCGACCGCGACGCCGCGCCGCGCCAGCAGGCGCGCGGCGGCGCGCAGGGTGGTCAGGGTCTTCAGCCCCAGGAAATCGAATTTGACCAGCCCGGCCGGCTCCACCCATTTCATGTTGAACTGCGTCGCCGGCATCACCGATTTGGGATCGCGGTAGAGCGGCACCAGTTCGACCAGCGGACGATCGCCGATCACCACGCCCGCCGCGTGCGTCGAGGCGTTGGAGTAAAGCCCCTCGAGCCGCTCGGCGATGGCGAGCATTTTGGCGACGCGCGGATCGGCCGCCGCCGCTTCGCCGAGGCGCGCTTCGTCGATCACCGCCTGTTTCAGCGTGACGGGCTTGGCGGGGTTTTGCGGCACCAGCTTAGCGAGCTTGTCGACCTGGCCGAGCGGCATCTCCAGCACGCGCCCGACATTGCGCAGCACCCCGCGCGCCAGAAACGAGCCGAACGTGATGATCTGCGCGACGCGGTCGGCGCCGTAGCGCTGGCGGACGTAGGCGATCACTTCGTCGCGGCGGTCCTGGCAAAAATCGATGTCGAAATCCGGCATCGAGACGCGTTCGGGATTGAGGAAGCGCTCGAACAGCAGGCCGAAGCGGATCGGATCGAGATCGGTGATGGTCAGCGCGTAGGCGACCAGCGAGCCGGCGCCCGACCCGCGCCCCGGCCCGACCGGTATGCCCTGCCGCTTGGCCCATTGGATGAAATCGGCGACGATCAGAAAATACCCGGGAAACGCCATTTTCACGATGACGTCGAGCTCGAAGGCGAGCCGCCGCTGGTAATCCTCGGCGGTGAATCCCGGCGCGCAGCCGTGATCCTCGAGGCGCCGCGCGAGCCCCTCGGCGGCCTGCGCGCGCAACTCGCCGACCTCGTCCAGCGGGGCGCCTTCGACCGAGGTGAAGCGCGGCAATATCGGCTTGCGCGTCTGCGCGCGGAACGCGCAGCGCCTGGCGATCTCGACGCTGTTGTCGGTCGCCTCGGGCAGGTCCGAAAAAAGCGCGACCATTTCGCCGCGCGTCTTGAAGCCGTGTTCGGGGGACAGCCGCCGCCGGTCGCCGTCGCTGACCAGCGCGCCGTCGGCGATGCACAGCAGGACGTCCTGCGCTTCATGATCGGCGGGGGCGGCGAAATAGGGCTCGTTGGTCGCCGCCAGCGGCAGCGATTGGGCGTAGGCGAGGTCGAGCAGTTGCGGCTCGTTGGCCTTTTCCGACTCCAGGTCGTGGCGCTGCAATTCGACGTAGAGGCGCCGGTCGAACAGCGCCGCCAGCCGCCGCAGCCGCCCCCGCGCGAGATCGAACAGGCCGTTGGTGAGGGCGCGGTCGACCGGGCCCGCCGGCCCGCCGGTCAGCGCGATCAGGCCGTCGGCCTCGCCGAGAGCGTCGAGGCGGACATGCGGCTCGTCGCCGTCGGTCGGGCCGAGCCAGACCTGCGAGGCGAGCCGCATCAGGTTGCGATAGCCCGCCTCGTCCTTGGCGAGGAGCACGATCGGCGCGCGCGCCGCGCGCGGGTCGGATCGCCCGCCCAGCGAGGCCGGGGCGTCGCCAAAATCGACGGTGATCTGCGCGCCGATGATCGGCTGAACGCCGGCTTTCGCCAGCTTTTCGGAAAATTCCAGCGCGCCGAACAGGTTGTTGGCGTCGGTGATCGCCAGGGCCGGCATCTGGTCGGCCTTGGCGAGCTTGGCGAGCGTCTCGATCGTCAGCGCGCCTTCGCGCAGCGAATAGGCGGAATGGACGTGCAGATGCACGAAGCCGACGGATTTGACCAGCGCGTTGTCCAAAACAATTCCTCCGGCCGGCATTGTCGCCGTCCCGCGCCCCTTCGTCGAGGCTCGAGGGCGAGTCGTCAACAGCGATCAGGCGCCCAGCCAGCGCGCCACTATCGCGATCATCGCCACGAACGCCGCCAGAGCGGCCAGTTCGGCCAAATCCCCCACCATTCCGATCGCCCGACGCACCATGACGGCCTCCGCTGCGACGGCCTCCGCTGCGCACCGGGGCGCGACTATATGTTCATGTTTTGTTCTTGTCAAGGGCGGCCAATTTCAGGTAGTGTCTCAGTTTCAAAAAATTATCTTCCGACGCATTGCGCAGCACGCCGGCCTGCCGCGCGGCAGACTCGCGTCATCGGGCAAGTTTCATTTAGGATTGCCTTTATGGAGGGCGCCTAAATGTTCGAGCAAGATCGACCCAAGCTGGGGCGCGAGCAAAGCGCAGCGCCTGTGGCCTCATTCATTTTTAATTTGGATTGGGAGACTGCCGCGAGAGCGGCCCTCATATGGGCGGCGGAATATACCATGCTCTCGATGATAGAGGATTCATCTCATTTATTGAAGGTGATGACAATTATTTGCGCGTTGAGCGGGCTTGTGGTCTTGGAAGCAAGAAAGACGATTTTTTTACATTATGGAAAGACGTTGTGGCTCATTGTGGTCGCGACTATTTCGGTTACTTATTTGGGTTTTGTTGTATATGCCATTACCGATCTTTATGAGCATAGGTTAATTCGTGCGAAGCTGCGATCAATTTATATTGCAGCTGGACCGATAATAGACAGAAAGATTCCGGCTATTTCAATCCCGGGCGCGCGCCCTAGCGAGGTGCCTGGCGTTGAATATGATCAAACTGCGGTTAGTAAATTCGTTCTCGACGCAAAAGAATGGGAGTCAACGACGGCGCAGTGGTTACAAGATAACATAGGGTTTGCGGCAAGGGAAAGATTTCTAGATCTATCAAGTATACAGAGTTATTGCTGGGGACCGTCAAATGATGTCAACGTGCTTTGCGATAATAAATATGATTTACAGAAAAATAGAACTATCGTGGAAAAAAGAAATCTGTCGGCGATAATGGAATCGTCTGCATACGACGAATGATTAGTGCCTGCGGGCGGCCGCCCTTCGCTCATTACGGGCGTCAATTAATGCAACGATATCTTCCATCCCCCAGAGCCGATCAGACACGCCGGCCGCCATCGCGGGAGCGACTTTGAGCGTCTTGTGGATGCGGACGAAATTGTAATAGAGAAAATACAGCGCCAGCGAATGACAATGATTTTCAATCTTCTTTGAGAAAGCATTCGTCAACCGGGTGAAGCGGCGCATTCCCATCCTCATGTTGAGGTTCTGACGTTCAACGTATGACGTGCTGATATGCTTCTCGTCGGGAGCGCCCTGAACTGGGGTTTTTGTCGCACCCGTGCAGATGGCGGGGCTGTAGCGTTTCTCAGGCGATTTGCCTTTTTCCTCGCCGTAGTGCTTCACAAGCTGCGCGTAATCAATTGCAGCGCCGAACACCCCTTCGACGGCGGACAGATAGGCGCCCAAACCATCGGTCGTTAATTGCATTCTGCTTTTGACGCGAGCCTGAACGTCTTCCATCAAGAGATAGGCGGACGTTGCATCGCGATCCCCGACTTCCCAAGAAACCATCATTTTGGACTCGGCGTCCAAAGCCGTGAAGGTCCAGACATCGCCAGCGCCATCCGGGGCGGCTTTCGCGCCGGCAACGTTCTTTTGCTTGGCATAGCAGAAGCTCCAGATTTCATCGCATTGGAGCCGTTTGGTCTGCAATCCGCGCACATTTTGATCGTGATAGGCGGCGGCGACCGTGCCGGCGTCTATAAGCAGCTTTGTCACGGTGTTGATCGAGACATCCGCGATCCGCGAGATCGAGCGCAGCGAAGCGCCCTCGACCAGTTGATGGAGGATTTGGGCGCGCTTGGCGATAGGGAGCTTGTTCATGCTCCCCTTATATGCACTTATTGCTTGAGTGTCAAGCATAATATGCAATTCCTAGAATCTTTTGCGGCTAACGCATTTTCGTGATCTCCTTCCGTTCCATGGGGAATCGGTCCACGTACACCAAACTCGCACTTATTTCAATCGCAAAAAAGCGATATTGCAAAAAAGCGATGGACAATGGGACGGTTTTTCTGGTACCCTGGCGACGGTGATAACCCTTGGCAATCGTGGTATGACCACCAGGATTCGGCCGTGCGAGGTCGCCACGACATAGTAATGAAGTTTCTGGAGGCGGGTTTTTGGAAAAAGCCTCATTATAAATCTCTGACGAATGCCGATGGATTGGGCGAAATAAGGATCGGCTCAGGAGTTGAACATCGACTAATTGGATGCCGCACAAATGATACGGACTTTACAGTCGTATTAGCGTGTACTCACAAGAATGACGTGTATAAACCTACAGAGGCTATCTCGACGGCAAGACGTCGATGGGGTGAAGTAAGGAACGGTGAAATAAGTGCAATCCTATGTAACAAACCAGAGCCTAAGTCTAACAATAACACCGCCGCCAAGCGAATTAAAAAACGTCGGCGAAAGCGCGCTTGAGCCATTTTTGGACAAGGCATATCGCGACGCCTATCTCGACGGGTGCGTTAAGGGCAGCATTGCATATCAAATTCAGGCTCTACGTGAGAAATCTGGGTTGAGCCAAAAGGAATTTGGGGAAAAAATTCACAAACCGCAAAGCGTTGTATCGCGCTTGGAAAACACCGAATACGGCGCTGTAAGTATCAATACGCTGCTTGGCGTGGCAAAAGAGAATGATGTTGCGCTTGAAGTAAGGTTCACCAACTATGTTACAATGCTAAGCACCGAGATAAGTCCATCGTCATTCAAAGTAGATAATATTTTTGAGACATACCATGCATGCGCAGTCGCGGCACCTAGAGTAATAGAAAATACCGTCGGGGTGGTATTGCTCTTGGTCAATCCGACGATTGCCATAACTATAAATGGGACCGGCGTTTCGAGTGTGAGTGCAGACATTGGTAGCGGGAGATCGTCGTGGCAGAAACAACTAATTCACCCGTGATTGCCGCCCAGCTCCCAAGGGGACGAGACGCGCAATTTCGAGAAGTTTATTCCAACATGAGCCTCACGCAGCTTGGCCCATTTGATATTACTCTCACATTTCAGAAGGCGTCAGAAGCGGTGCCCGGTCAACTTGCGGCTATAGATCAGGTGGCTGTTGTTCTGGCGCCTCAGCATTTTAAGGCGCTTGTTCGTTCACTTAATGAAACGCTGCAAGCCTACGAGACGATCTACGGAGCCCTGACAATTCCAGATGCTGACACATCCCCCCAGAGAAATGCCGCCGAGATTGTCGAAATGGTCAAAACTCTAAAGGAAAAGGCGCAACCTATTCCTTCTTCCACCGCGCCGCGGCCGCCCGCGAAGCGATCTCGCGGCGCTCCTCGGAAGAAAGAACCGCAGCCCTAGCCTTTCCGCCTTTTAAGCCGCCCTTGCGATGAAGTTCCTTCGCAGGGTCGCGCACGGTATCTTCAATCTCGCCCGTCGCGATCTTGGCGATCATAACGGCGCGGGCGTTTACGTCGGCGGGGCGCTTCTCGCCTTTAGGTCCGATGGGCATTGGCGATTTCCAACCGAGCTATCTTGCGCTCCAATGCAGCAATGGATTGTTCGGCCTCCGAGATCGAAAGGTCAGTGGTATTTATGTGGGATGCCCCTTCTATTTTGCGGCTCTCCATCTTGCCGTCGCGCATCAGTTTGAGTCTGGCAATGAAGCCATCCCGCTGCCGCCTGGCTTCCGCGAGTTCATCGCTGTCCATGAATGATCTCCTGCTTTCCGCCAAGCATATCGGAAGCGAAGCGCGCGTGCGAGCGCCGCGTCAAGGGCGCCGGATTTCAAACTGAGACACTACCCGTGGTCGTCGGCCCTTGCAAAAGGATATTCATGAGACAATTGCGCTCCAGAAGTATTTTTCCAACTCGATTCGCGCCGCTTTCAAAGATAGCAGCAAATTGAAGATTTTGTGGATATACGTCACTGAGAACATAATTTGGAGCGAGCAGGATGTGGATCGGGCTAACTCCGGCAATATAAAGATTGTTACAGAAAACGACTTGATTTATTTCGAGGCCTTCATTGGCCATCTGGGGAGCGCAGGGAGGTTTCAGTTTTTGGCGGAGTTTTTGGCTGGACAAGAGATTCCCGGTCTGAACGCCAAGGTGCCAGCAGTTAAGGGAGCGTTTGGGCCTTACAAATTTTATAGTTTCGCAATAAGTCCGAAGCATTTATTGAAAATAGCATTC
>JBEKSH010000044.1:0-9090 GCA_049517235.1 Roseiarcus sp.
ACCTTCGACGCGCGCGACGCCGCCGATCTGGCGGCTTTGGCCGCCGCCGAGCAGGCGGGCCCGTTTGTCGCCGAGGCGCGCAACACGCCCGACGGGCGGCTGGCGCGCTCGATCCGGCCCGGCCCGGTCGGCGCGGGGGCCGAAATCGAGCTGCTGCCCGACGGGGCCTTGCGCGAGCGCTTCGCCGACGCCGCGACGAGGCTGTATCTGTTCGGCGCCGGCCATGTCGGGCGCGCCCTGGTGCTTGCGCTAGCGCCCCTGCCGTTCAGGACGCGCTGGATCGACTCCCGGCGCGCGGCGTTCCCCGAACGCGCGCCGGCCAACGTCGCGATGGTCCATTCGCAGGAGCCGGCGCAAGAACTCGCCGCCGCGCCGGACGGCGCGCAAGTGCTGGTGATGACCCACTCGCATCCGCTCGACCTCGAAATCGTCACCGAGGCGCTGGCGCGGCAGCGCTTCTCCTTCGTCGGCCTGATTGGCTCGGCGACCAAGCGCGCCCGCTTCGTCGGCCAGATGCGCGCCGCCGGCCTTTCCGAGGAAGCGCTGGCGCGCCTCGTGTGCCCGATCGGCCTGCTTGGCGTGCGAGGCAAGGAGCCGGCGGTGATCGCCGCCGCCGTCGCGGCGCAATTGCTGATCGCGCGAGGGTAGTGGCCTACGCCGGCAAAATTGAAGGGCGCGTCCCTTCTCCCGCTTGGCGGGAGAAGGTGGCCTCGCGCAGCGAGGTCGGATGAGGGCTTCGAAGGATAAGGGGGCCGTCATTACAGCGGCGGTGCGGGTTGTCCCCAACGCCCTCAATTCGGCGCCGCCCTCGTCCGACCCGACTTCATCGGGCCGCCTTGTGCCGCGAAGCGGGAGAAGGGATGCGCGCCCTATCGCCGACGCCGGCTTTTCGCTTCGCCCCGGTCTTTTTCGCCAGTCGCGGCTCGACCTCGATCTCCGGCCCCCGCCCGTAGCTCTTGAACCGCTCGACGGTGCGCATGATTTCGTCGTCGGAGAGCACGACGGGTTCCCCAACAGTCAGCGCGAGATGATACATCTTCGCCAGAGTCTCGAGTTCGGTCGCCCGCCACATCGCCTGGGCCAGCGTTTCGCCGACCGCGATTATGCCGTGATTGCCGAGCAGAACGCCGTTGCGCGCCTCGAGGCCGGCGACGGCGAGTTCGGACAGTTCCTTGGTGCCATAGGGCGCATAGCCCGTGCAGCGCACCGTCGGGCCGCCGAAAACGGCGATCATGTAATGGGCCGCCGGGATCGGCTTGTGCAGCATCGACAGGGCGGTCGCGTAGACGGGATGGCAGTGGACGATCGCCCCGACATCGGGCCGCGCGCGCATGATGTCGAGGTGAAAGCGCCATTCGGTGGAAGGCGTATGCGCCCCCGACCAGGCGCCGTAATCGCCGCCGAGCGGCATCCGCGCGAGCATGTCGGGGCGCATCACGTCGTAGGGGATGGCGCTCGGCGTGATCAGCATCGCCTCGCCCAGGCGAGCCGAAATATTGCCGGCGGTGCCCTGGTTGAGCCCGGCGGCGTTCATCGCCCGGCATTGCGCGACGATCGCGGCGCGCATTTCCTTTTCCTTCATTGGCGCGGCCCCCTGCGAATCCTCATCGTCGCGCGCATCATAGAACCGTTTGCGCCTCAGGGGTATGCGCGCCGTGCGGCGGCGATCGCTCTGTTCACAAATTCCTCGCATTTTCAGTCCAATTGGCGATCCGTCGCCGGTTTTGCCGCGCCGCTTTGCCCCGCCTCTGGCGCCGTCTATGCTTGCGCTTGGTCGGCGAGCCGGCATTCGAGGATGCCCAAGTGAACGAAGCCTCGACCAACGTTACTTTCTTTTCCGGGCTGCTGCAGACGGTGGCCCAGCGCGGGCGCGCGCTCGTGGGCTATCGGCGCGCCGAGCCGCTCAGCGTCGAGCGCCTGCTCGCACTCGCGCAAACTCTGCTGACCGGGCGCGGCGAGGCTTCGGGTATCGCGCTCGCCCAATCGATCCTGGCGGGCTATTCGGCGCTCGCCCCGGCGCAGCGGCTCGAATTCCTGACCGGCGCGGCGACGCGCTTTGGCCCCGATCTGGCGGCCCTCGGCGGCGCCGCGCAGGCGTTTCTCGCCAATCCCGCCGAGGGCGGGGCGGCCCGGCTGATGCGACAGGCCGAGCCGCGGCGCCAGGAGCTGATGCGCCGCCTGAATCACCCGCCCGGCGCGACGCTGGCCTTGGTGCGCATGCGCCAGGATATGACCGACGCCCTGGCGCAGAGCGCGCCGCTCGCCGCGCTCGATGACGATTTCGTTCATCTGTTCGCGTCTTGGTTCAATCGCGGATTTCTCGTGCTGCGCCGTATCGACTGGACGACGCCGGCCAACATCCTGGAGAAGATTATCCGCTATGAAGCGGTTCACGCGATCCACGGCTGGGACGACCTGCGCCGCCGGCTGCAGCCGCCGGACCGGCGCCTTTACGCGTTCTTTCATCCGACGCTCGGCGATGAACCGCTGATCTTCGTCGAAGTCGCGTTGACCGATGCGATGCCTGCGGCGATCGCGCCGCTGCTCGCCACGGACCGCAGCGAACTTGCGCCGGAGGCGGCGACGACCGCCGTGTTCTATTCGATCTCCAATGCCCAGCGCGGCCTTGCCGGCGTCAGCTTCGGCAATTTCCTCATCAAGCAGGTGGTCGAGGAATTGAAGCGCGAATTGCCGCGCCTGACCAGTTTCGTGACGCTGTCGCCGGCCCCCGGCTTCGCCGCCTGGCTGCGGCGCGAGGGAGCGGACGAAAAGTCGCAGACGATCTCCTTGCCGGCGCGGCGCGCGCTGGCGCTGCTGGAAAAGCCGAACTGGCCGACCAAGGCGGCGGCGCGCCAGGCGCTGGCGCGCACGCTGGTCCCGCTCGCCGCCCATTATTTCCTGCGCGCGCGCACCGCTTCGGGCCGCATCGTCGATCCCGTCGCGCGCTTTCATTTAGGCAATGGCGCGCGGCTCGAGCGGCTCAATCCGTTCGGCGACCTTTCCGAAGCCGCGTTGCGCCAATCGCATGGGCTTATGGTCAACTACCTCTACGATCTCGACCATATCGAGGAGAACCACGAGACTTTCGCCAACCGCAACGAGGTCGTCGCCTCGACCGCCGTGCGCAAGCTGGCGCGGGTCAAAGCGCGTGAAAACGCCGCCGAGACGCCGGCGAGCGGGAGCGCCGAGCCTTGACGCCCGCCAATCTGTTCGACCTCAATCTGTTCGATCTCATCCGCGCCTCGGCGCCCGATCTCGAAAAGGCGGCGATGGAGACGCCCGACGGGCTGCCGCTCACCTATGGCGCGCTGTTCGAGCGTTCGGGACGCGCCGCCAACGCTTTGGTCGCGCTCGGCGTCGAGTCCGGCGACCGCGTCGCCGTGCAGATCGACAAATCGCCGGACATGATCGTTCTGCTGCTCGCCAGTTTGCGCGCCGGCGCCGTGCTCTTGCCGTTGAATCCGGCCTATACTCTGGCCGAGCTCGAATATTTCCTGGCCGACGCCAGACCGGCGCTGACCCTGTGCCGGCCCGCCGCGCTGGAGGCGACGCGCGCGCTGGTTCAAAGGCTCGGCCTGCCGGCGGTGGAAAGCCTTGGCGTGAGCCGCGACGGCGGCATGGCCGAGCTGATCGCCGCGGCGCCGGCGGAATTTGCGACCGTTGCGCGCGCCGCGGACGATCTGGCGGCGATCCTCTATACGTCGGGCACCACCGGGCGCTCGAAGGGCGCCATGCTGACCCACGACAATCTCGCCTCCAACGGGCTGACGCTGGTCGACGTCTGGCGCTTCACCAGCGCCGACGTGCTGATCCACGCGCTCCCCGTCTTCCACACGCACGGGCTGTTCACCGCCACCAATGTCGCGCTGCTCAGCGGCGCGACAATGATCTTCCAGCCGCGCTTCGACGCCGACGCGATCGTCGCGGCGCTGCCGCGCGCCACCAGCCTGATGGGCGTGCCGACATTCTACGTCAGGCTCGTCGAGCACGAAGGCGTGACGCGCGCCTCGACCGCGCATATGCGCCTGTTCGTCTCGGGCTCCGCCCCCTTGCTTCACGAGACCCACGAGGCCTGGCGCGCCAAGACCGGCCACGCGATCCTCGAGCGCTACGGCATGACCGAGACCAATATGATCACGTCGAACCCCTATGACGGCGAGCGGCGCGCCGGCACGGTCGGCTTCCCGCTGCCCGGCGTCAGCCTGCGCATCGCCGATCCCGACACGGGCCGGGAATTGTCGAAAGGCGAGATCGGCGTGATCGAGGTCAAGGGTCCGAACGTGTTCAAGGGCTATTGGCTGATGCCGGAAAAGACGGCCCAGGAGTTCCGCGCCGACGGCTTCTTCATCACCGGCGATCTCGCCAGGATCGACGAGCGCGGCTATGTGCGGATCGTCGGGCGCGCCAAGGACCTCATCATATCGGGCGGCTTCAATGTCTACCCGATCGAGATCGAGGCGGAGATCGACGCGCTTGAAGGCGTCGCCGAAAGCGCCGTGGTCGGCCTGCCGCATCCCGACTTCGGCGAGGGCGTGACGGCGGTCGTCGTGACGTCGCCGGGAGCGATATTGTCCGAGGAGGCGGTGCTCGCCGCGCTGCGGGACCGCCTTGCGCGCTACAAGCTGCCAAAGCGCGTCTTCTTCGTCGAAGCGCTGCCGCGCAATGCGATGGGCAAGGTGCAAAAGAACGTGCTGCGCGACGAGCTCAAGGGGCTCTACGAAGGGTGAGGGCGCGAGGGCCGAACTATGACGAGCAGCCATCTGAGTCGCTTCCTCGCCGCGCTTCGCCGCCGCGCCGCGCCGTCACGGCCGGCGGCCGCGCAGACGCCGCTCGTGCCGATCGTCTCGGGTTTCCGGCACTCGGATCACCACTGGTACCTGTGGCTGCCCGGCGATCCGGTTTACGAGGCCGTGGAGGTGATAGCGGCGCAACGCGGCGCCAACGCCGTCCCGCTGGTCTGGGTGTTCTTCACCGAGCGCGACGGGCCCAAGCGGCAGATCCACTTTTACAACGACGCCGCAATCGCCGGCCTCGCGGGAGCGCAATGGCGCGACATCGCCTTCACGATGACCGGGTCCGACGGCGAGCCGCGCGGCGTCGCCGTCAGCTTTGCGGATTTCAAAGGGCGGCCCGTGGCGATCGAGGCGAGCTTCGGCCCCGGCGCCCGCCTCGTCGCGATTGGGGCCGGTCTGACCAACCAGGCCGGCCACAGCGCCGATCGTCATCTGCTTTTGTTCTTCCGCGAGAGGAATGCGTTCGCCCGGACCTGGCGCGTCGCGATCGCGGGCGCCGACGTGGCGGTCGCGCAACCGGGGCAGAACCGGCCGGCGCCCTTTCCGGCCGCCTATAGCCACAACATCTTTCACGGCCGCTTCCCCTTCGGCGATGAGGTCGCCAGCTTCGACGGCGCCCGCCCAGGCGAAGGCAAGGATGTCGTGCGGTTCGCGCCGGCCGGCGCGCCGGGCGACTATTCGGCCGTCCTGCCCGACGGGACGCGTGTCGAACTCGTCGCCGGGGCGGACGCCGCGCTGCGCACCTATCGGCATCGCGACGGTCCCCATGCGCTCGAAATCGGCTTCGATCCGCCCCTGCCCTCGACGGTCCGCTTCACCGCCGATGTCGTTTCGGCGTTCCGGATTTCGTTCGACGGCTTCCACGATCTGCTCTCCGGGAGGATTCATGCGACCCGCCGCGACGGCGCGATCATCCTCAACTGGCGTTTTGAGGCGCCGGATTGGACGCGGGCGCACCCGCTGCGGGCCGCGGTGTTTCCAAGCGATGGCGGCGCGCGCATCGAATTGCGGCCCATCCGCGCCGGCCAATGAGCGATGCGCGCCGCGACGTCTAGCGCCTGCTTCGCGCCGCGCCGTGGCGCCAGAATCTTCAAGGGCGCGCGGGCGCGCAGGTCCGCGCGGTCGATCGCCTATCGGCGCCTACCCGCGATGGGCGTCTTCGATTGTCGCAAGCGATCAGCCTTGCCCGATCGCTTCGTCGATGCGAAGGCTTTTTGGCGTCGTGAGGGGCGCGGTCGGGAGCCAAAGCGATGCGAGTCGCGGCAGCGGCGGCGCTTTATTTCGCGCTCGTGTTCGGCGTCGGGTTTGTCCTCGGGCCGATACGCGTGTTCTGGCTGGAGCCGTGGCTGGGCAAGACGGCCGCCGTTTTCTGCGAGACGCCGTTTCTGCTGATCGCGATGATTGTTGCGGCGCGATGGGTTCCAGGAAAGGTCGGGTTGCGCATCGGCCTTGGGTCGCTCGCGGCGATGGGCGCCGGAGCGCTCGTTCTTCAACAGATCGCCGATTTCGCGGTCGGGACGACGCTGCGCGGCATGACGCCAAGCGAGCAACTCGCGAATTTCAAAACGCCGGCCGGAGTCATCTATACGGCGGCGCTGCTGGCCTTCGCGGCGATGCCTGCGCTGGTCAATCGGGACCGGATGAGAGGTTGAGCGCCGCGCGGGCGACCGCGCCGCGTCAGGAAACGGCTCCTTCCGCGCGACGCTTGATCCGTTTGAGTCGCCGCGCCGGTGGAGCGACTATTTGATCATCTCCATCGCGTGCTTGAGGCTTTCCCGCATGCGGTTGAACGAGACCGAGAGCGATGAGATCTCGTCCTTGCCGGGCTTGACGTAGGCCTCGACGTTCTCCTCTCCCAGGCTGACCGCGTCGGCCACCGCCGACACCCGCTTGACCGGCACGATGACCAGATAGTGCAGCAACAGGTTCAAGATGACAAAGACGACCGCGAATATTCCGATCAGGGCGCCCAGGAAGGTGAAGTAGGCGTCATGGGCGAGCTTCAGCGGAATCGCCATTGGCACCGACACGAATTGCGCGCCGATCGTCTCGTTGAGCTTCCAACCAAAGCCGTTCGCGGTGCCGTACGTCCGCGTCAACGCCGCCGGCGCCGCCGAGGGCGTGCTGTGGCAGGTCAGACATGCCTCGTCATCAATCGAAACCGGCCGCGCCAGGTTGAGCGTCGGCCCGACCGAGGTGTCGCGGTCGACCACTAGCTCCCGGCGAGTCGGCTCGTTGCGGAACAGGCCGATGACGTCAGCCTCCCAATCCTGCGCACGGTCGGAAAGGTTGGTCGGATTGAGCGCGGGCTCGCGATAGGTAAATCCGGCGAAAGCCGCCTGCACGGCCTTGAAATTCTTCTGCGCCGCGAACGCCGGCACCGTCTCTGGAACGAATTTTCCATTCGACTCCATGGGAAGCAACGGCCCGAGCTCCCTGTCGGTGTAATTGCGAATGGCGTTCGCCTCGGTCATCATGATGCGGGCGTTCTGCAACACCTGATCGCGCGCATCGTCGATGAAAATGCGGTTGAACACGACGGCGGCGATCAGAAATCCGACGGCGAAGGCCGCCAGGATCACGAGATTGAATTTTGCTCTGAGCCCCATCGTTTCGGTCCCGTTGGTCGAGCGCGGCAGGACCGAGCGATCGTCCGTTCGCGTCGCAAAGGCGCTAATTCCGTTGTCGGCTACATGTTCGAGGCGATGGTATCTTAGCGACAAGCAGCGGGCAACGAGCGGCGGCGACCGACTTCCCGCTTGCCAGCCGCCGAGCAAGGCGGCTAGTGTTCGCGCTGAGAATTGCGCGTATGGCGTATCCGCGCCGATGAACCAGGATGAGCGCCAGCTCAGAAATATCTTGTCAGAACCGGTCGACGACATTTTCATTTGCTTTTCGTCGAAGGATGAGGCGGTCGCGGTCGAGGTCGTTCAGTTTTTAGAGGCTCGGAGGCTGAAGTGCTGGATCTCCGCGCGCGACGTTCCGCCTGGCCAGAATTACCAGGAGACCATCGTCAAGGCCCTCGAAAAGGCGAAAGGCGTCGTCTTCCTGTTCTCCAATTCCTCGGGCGGGTCCGGAGAGATAAAGAAGGAGCTGTCGCTCGCGGGAACGTTCAACATACCGGTCTTTCCGCTCCGACTTTCCCCGATCACCCCCAGCGGCGCCCTGCGCTATGAACTCGCAACCCGCCAATGGATCGACATATTTCCCGACCAGGAAAAGGCGCTCCGCAAGCTGGCCGAGACGATCCGCAGCATCCTGGACGGTCAGGCGCCAGCCGAGCGCGACGGCGCCCGAGCAGGCCCGATGGCCGGCGCCTCGCCGAGCATGGTCGAGAGCGCTCCCGCTCCGGCGGCGGTTGCGTCATCGGCGAAGAGACGCGCCCGGGCGGCGCGCGCGCCGATCGTCGCGCCCGGCAGCCAGGAGTTCGAGGCGATCAGGGCTTTGCTCGCGCGTCACATCGGCCCCATCGCCAAGGTCCTCGTCCAGAAGGCGGCGACTGAGGCGCGCGCGCCGGACGATCTTTGCGAACGGCTTGCCGCCTACGTGAGCAACCCGCCCGATCGTGCGGCGTTCCTGCAGGCGGCGCGCGCGCGCCTCGTGGTCAAGCCGTAGAGCGCCGTCAAACCCACGCGGGCTCTCCTTCGCGAGGCGCGCTGCGGCGCGGCAGCCAAGGGGACGCGGAAAGTCATTCACGCCGGATACGGCATTGTCGCGCCAGGAGAGTGAAGGCCGGCTTTGCGCCCTATCGGGAAGGGCTAAATTGTTGCTTTACTTCCTGACCGGTTGGTTCGTGGTCCAAATCACGGGGGAGGATGAGCCCGCGAACGATCTCGACGAGAACGCTCTTGCCGACCTCCGCGACTGGCAAATCGCGCGCGTGCAGTGCAGGCGGCGCAAACGAGCCGCCGCCCCAAAGCAAACGCGCCGCCCCGTCAATCGGATCGATGACGACGATTGGCGTCCCTCGCCGAGCCGCTTGGTCGACAATATCGCCCGTGCCGCCGCGCCCTCGGGCGGTCTCGCCATCCCACACGGCAAGGAGAATGTCGGCTTGGGCGAGCAGCGCCAACCCCGCCGATTCATAAGCCCGAGCAAGGTCCTCCTTGCTTGGGACGCGGGCCTCGGCGGCTAAAGGCAGGATCAGGCATGCGCGGGCTTGACGGATAAGTGTTGAGAATTCCGCGCGCGAGGCCTCGTCGCCGAAAGACTGCTCGTAGGTTTCGCGCGCGAAGGGGAGCACGACGTCGAGCGGCATCCCTCTGGCCAAGGCGGCCTTTGCGGCGATCCGATCCGA
>JBEKSH010000045.1:0-9009 GCA_049517235.1 Roseiarcus sp.
AAGAACTTTTTCAACGAGTCGCCGCCGCCGCGGTCCATCGGGGCGCGATCGGTTGCGCGGGCGTTCTGCTCGTCGATCCCGACAATCGGCTGCGGCTGGTCGCCGGCGCCGGGGCGGGCCTGGACAGGCTCCGGGCTTTGCAACTCCCCGTCGATTCGGGTTCGAGCGGCGGCGAGGGCGCCGCGGCGCGTCGCGCCGGGCGCGAAGCCGACGCCGATGGCCGCCCGCCTGACGACAGCCTGCGCCGCTGGGCGCAACAGCGCACGCGCGGCGGCGCCGCCGCGCTGATCCCGATCATGCGCCGCGGGTCCGCCATTGGTGTTTTCGCCTTCTGTCCCGACCAATCGGCGCCGATCGGCGACGCGATCATCGACCTGCTCGAGCACATCGTGGAGAAAGTCTCGTCGGCGCTCGACAACTTCGACCGGGAAGGGGAGCGAGGGCGGGCGGCGGAAGCCAATGAACGCCTGGATCGTCGATTTCGTCTGTTGAACGCGACGAACAAGGCGATTCTGAAGGCGCGCGACGCGGTCGAGATGTTTCAAATGGTCTGCGACGCGGCGACGGGCCCGGGCCAATTGTTGGGCGCCTCGGTTTCCTTGCACGATCCCAACTCGCCCTGGTTCACGCGCGCCGCCTGTTCGGGCAAGCTGGCGAAGTTCTACGAGAAAGCGACGATATCGGCCGATCCCAATCTTCCTGAAGGGCGCGGCGTGTTCGCGGAAGTCTTCCGAACGGGCGAACCCTGCTTCATCGACGACATTGCGAACGATCCTCGCGCCGCGCCGTGGCGCTCGGTGCTGCTCGCCGGCGGCGTGACCGCCGGCGCGCTGTTGCCGCTCGTCAAGAGCGGCCGCGTCGTTGGCGTTTGCTCCTTCCTTTTCGGCAAAGACTCAGGCCCTTTGGACGACGACGGCGTCCAATTGACCACGCGAATTTGCCAAAACATCTCGTTTGGCGTGGAGCTGTTTGAACGCCAGGAGCAAAACGACAATATCACGCGCATGTTCGTCGCCCTCGGCGCGACGAATGAGGCGATCATGCGCGCCCAGACGCGCGCCGAACTTTTCGAGCTGGTGTGCGAGGCCGCCGTCAGCGGCGGCAAGTTCACCGCCGCCCTCATCGGTCTGGCGGAACCGGGAAACGATTTTCTGCGCATCGCCGCGTCGGCGGGGCCGACCGCGGCGACGTCCAAACATGCGAAATTGGCGATCACCGCCGATCGGCCCGAAGGACGGGGGTTGACGGGAAGGGCGTTTCGCACCGGGCGCCCCTGCATCACCAACGACTATCTCGCCGAAATAGAGGAGAGCGTTCTTCGCGAGACCGTTCGTCGCGAGGGCACGCGATCGGGCGCCGCCCTGCCACTGTTCAGCCGGGGCCGGGCGGTTGGCGTCCTGCTGTTCATGTCGAGCGATCGCGGCGCGTTCACGCCCGAGCTGGTCGAATTGCTCGAGCGGCTCGGCGAGAACGTCTCCTTCGCGCTCGAGAACTTCGATCGCGCCGACGACCGCCGCCTGGCGGACGAGCAAAAGGAACGCCTGACGCGGATGTTCGCCGCCCTGAGCGCGACCAACGAAGCGATCATGCGCGCCCGCACGCGCAATGAACTGTTCCAGCTGGTTTGCGAGGCGGCGGTGCACGGCGGCCGGTTCGCCTCGACGATCATCGCCCTGACCGAACCGGGAAGCGATTTCCTGCGCGTTGTCGCCTGGGCGGGCCCGAATGGCGAAATGCAGAAGTCGGTGAAGATAGCGACCACCAAGGACCGCCCCGAAGGGCGCGGGTTGAGCGGAACCGCGTTTCGCACTTTGCAGCCTTGCATCTTCAACGATTACCTCGCCGACGAGCGCGGCGCCGCCTTTCACGACAGGGCGCGCCGCGAAGGCAACAGAGCGGGCGCGGCATTGCCGCTGCTCAGTCACGGTCATGCGGCCGGCGTTCTCGTCTTCATGTCCAGCGAACGCGACGCGTTCACGCCCGAACTCGTCGAACTCTTGGAGCGGTTGGCCAACAACGTTTCGTTCGCGCTCGACAATTTCGATCGCGCCGATGAAAAGGCGAGCGCGGACGAGCGAATCAAATATCTGGCGACGCATGACGGCCTGACCGACCTGCCGAATCGCGCGACGTTCAACCACCTGTTGCATTTGTCGATCGAGTCGGCGCGGCGGCTCGATCGAAGCTTCGCGGTGCTGTTCATCGATATCGACCGGTTCAAGGTCATCAACGACTCGCTCGGGCATGACGCGGGCGATGCGCTGCTGGTCGAAACCGGCAACAGGCTTCGTCGTTGTCTGCGCGCCGGCGACGTGGTCGCGCGCCTTGGCGGCGACGAGTTCGTGGTCATCCTGGAGCATGCCTCGGAGGCCAAGCAAATCGTGGCCGCCGCGCGCAAGATATTGTCGGTGGTCGGCCAGCCGCTCCAGCTCTGCGGGCTCGAGTGCCGCGCCACCGCCAGCATCGGCATCGCCGTGTTTCCCAATGACGGCGATGATGAAATGACTTTGACCAAAAACGCCGACATGGCGATGTATCGCGCCAAGGAAGAGGGCAAGAACGGTTTCCGCTTCTTCATCAGGCAGAGCAAGATGCAGTCGGTCGAGCGGCTGGTGTTTGAAGCCAGACTGCGCCAGGCCCTCGACCGCGACGAGTTTTCGCTGCATTACCAGCCGAAAGTCGACCTTGCGAGCGACCGCATCACCGGCGTCGAGGCGCTGCTGCGCTGGACCTTGCCGGATCTGGGCGTGTTGCCGCCGATGCAGTTCATTTCGCTTGCCGAAGAAACCGGGTTGATCGTTCCGATCGGGCGCTGGGTGTTGAAGAGCGCCTGCGCGCAAAACATGGTGTGGCGGCGCCAGGGGCTGCCGCCTTTGTCGATGGCGGTCAACCTGTCGCCGCGCCAGTTCTCGGACGAGAATCTGCTGCAGGACATCGACGACGCGCTCGCCGCGAGCGGGATGCCGGCGGAGCTGTTGCAGCTCGAGATCACCGAAAGCATGGTGATGCATAACGTCCTCCGGGCGATCGAACTGCTCGAAATCATCCGCGGCCGCGGCGTGCGCCTCGCCATCGACGATTTCGGGACGGGCTATTCGTCGATGTCGCTGATGAAGAAATTTCCGGTCGACACGATCAAGATCGACCGCTCCTTCATCGCCGACCTGCCGCATGATTCCGAAGACAGGGCGATCGCGCAGGCGATTATCAGCATGGGAAAGGCGCTCGGCCTGACCGTCATCGCCGAAGGCGTGGAGACTGCCGAACAGGCGGCTTTCCTGCGCGAGCACGCCTGCGATGAAATGCAGGGCTATTTGTACAG
Source organism: Roseiarcus sp. (assembly GCA_049517235.1). Taxonomy (GTDB): domain Bacteria; phylum Pseudomonadota; class Alphaproteobacteria; order Rhizobiales; family Beijerinckiaceae; genus Roseiarcus. The sequence continues at coordinate 3,323 of JBEKSH010000045.1, forward strand.
CAAGCCGGTTCCGCCCGAGCGCATACCCGATCTCTTGCGATCCAGCCGCCTATTCGCCCCGCCGCTTCAATCGGTCGAGCCTACCGCGCGTTCGGCGGCCGGCGGCCGCGAATCGGGGAGGCGGGTCGCGGCGTCGCCGGTGAGGCGGATCGAGGGATGAGGCGCAACGCGCGATAGTCCGCTCAAGGCGGACATCGGCGCCGGCGAGGCTCCGTCATCGTTTTCGTCCAAGGCTTGCGCGAGCGCCCCTCATGGTCCAAATAGGGGCCGGGAGGTTGGCGAGGGACGTACCGCTCGCCAACCGGGTCAGGTCCGGAAGGAAGCAGCCCTAACGAGCCAGGGCGGGTCTTTGTCCAGCCTCCTACCATGGTCCAGCCTCCCGCCTTGCGCGCTGCAAGGCCCCAAGTTCCGAGCCTTCGCCAAATGAACGACAGTCCCGCGCCGGAAAGCAGTATGCCGTCCGCGCCGGAGACCGGCCCGGCCGTCGAACTTTCACTGGGCTTCGACTTTCCCGCGGGCGCGTCCAAAGCCGCCGCGCCCTATCGCGTCCTCGCGCGCAAATATCGCCCGATTCGTTTCGAGGACCTGATCGGCCAGGAGCCGATGGTGCGCACCTTGGCCAATTCCTTCGCCAGCGGGCGCATTCACCAAGCCTATATCCTGACCGGCGTGCGCGGCGTCGGCAAGACGACGACGGCGCGCATCCTGGCGCGGGCGTTCAACTATCATCTTCCCGGCCGGATCGACGAGCCGAGCGTCGACATGCCGGAGCTTGGCGCGCATTGCCAGGCGATCATCGAGTCGCGTCACGTCGACGTCATTGAAATGGACGCGGCCTCGCACACCGGCATCGACGATATCCGCGAGGTCATCGAAAACGCGCGCTACCGCCCGGTTTCGGCGCGCACCAAGGTCTATATCATCGACGAAGTGCACATGCTCTCCAAGGCGGCGTTCAACGGCCTGTTGAAAACGCTCGAAGAGCCGCCCGCGCACGTCAAATTCCTGTTCGCGACGACCGAGATCGAGAAAGTGCCGATCACCGTTCGCTCGCGCTGCCTACGCTTCGACCTCAAGCGCATCGAAGCGGGCGCGATGACCCGCCATCTCGCGAAGATCTGCGAGGCCGAGGGCGTGGCGTTCGAACCCGACGCGCTGCCGCTGATCGCGCGCGTCGCCGAAGGCTCGGTGCGCGACGCGCTGTCGCTGCTCGATCAGGCGATCGCCCATGGCGCGCAGGGCGGCGTGCAGGTCGCCAGCATACGCGCGATGCTGGGCCTGTCCGACAAGGGCCATATCATCGACCTGTTCGAACTCGCCATGAAGGGCGATCTCGGGTCTGGCCTGGCGCTGATGGAGCGGCTGCACGAGGCCGGCGCCGACCCCGCGCAGGTGCTGATCGAACTGGCGGAATTCGGCCATTTCGTCACGCGGCTGAAACTGGCGCCGAAGGGGATCGACGATCCGACGATCGGCGAGGAAGAGCGCCGGCGGGGAGCCGCGTTCGCCCAGAAACTGGGTCTCGGGCCGCTCACCCGCGCCTGGCAGATCCTGCTCAAGGGCGTGCAGGACGTCAAGGACTCGCCGCGCCCGCTCGCCTCCGCCGAAATGGCGCTGATCCGCTTGGGCTACGCGGCCGATCTGCCCGCGCCGGAGGACGCTCTTCGCAAGCTGGCGGAAACGGCGGAGCCGGCGCCAAGGCAAAGCCCGCAGAGCCCGCCGGCGCGCGGCCCCTCGGGCGGCGCGGCGCTGCGCGCCATCGCGCCGACCGCTGCGCCGCCGGTCGCGCCGCCCGCGCCCGTGCCGCCCGCCGTCAGGCTGGCGCGCTTTGAGGATGTCGTCGCGCTCGCGCGATCGAAGCGCGACATTCAATTGCAGGCGGCTTTGGAGAACGACGTGCGGCTGGCGCGCTTCGAGACGGGCAGCATCGCCTTCTCGCTGATCCCCGGCGCCTCGCCGCAGGTCGCGCAGACCTTGTCGCGCCGGTTGCTGGAATGGACCGGCGAGCGATGGATGGTGGCGCTTGTCTCGGGCTCCGCCGCGCCGACCCTGCGCGAAGACGCCTCGGCAAAAGAGGCCGAGCGCCTCAGCGGCGTCGCCGCCAATCCTTTGGTGCGCAAGATCATCGCGCGCTTTCCCGGCGCGCGGATCGTCGAAGTGCGCGGCGCCGAAGCGGCGCCGACGCCCGAAGCGCCTGCCCCCGGCGACGACGAAGTCGCCTACGCCGACGCCGTCGTCGTCGAGGACGACGTCTAGGGCGCTTTGCCGTTCCAACGAATCGGAAAATCGCCCTAGATTGATGAATGGCCGCATTTTCGCCGCGCGAACCGGCGTCTGCTTCGCTTGAGAATGCCTCAACTTTCAGGAGCCGCCGATGGTCGACATTATGGGATTGATGAAAAAGGCGCAGGCCGTGCAGGCCAAGATGAAGGACATTCAGGAAGAGTTGGAGCGCCTCGAAGTCGAGGGCCAGTCGGGCGGCGGCATGGTGAAGATCCGCCTCAGCGCCAAAGGCCAGATGAAGGCGATCATTCTCGATCCGGCGCTGATGACGCCGGCCGACAAGGAGATCGCCGAAGACCTCATCATCGCCGCCCACGCCGACGCCAGGGCCAAGGCCGAACGCCTGACGGAAGAGAAGATGCAGGCGGTCGCCGCCGATCTGCCGCTGCCGCCCGGCATGAAACTGCCGTTCTGATCGGCTGAGCGCCATGGCCGAGAGCGTCGCAGGACCGGAAATCGAGCGGCTGATTCAACTGCTTGCGCGCCTGCCCGGGCTCGGGCCGCGCTCGGCGCGGCGCGCCGCCCTGCATCTGATCCGCAAACGCGAGCAATTGCTCGGGCCGCTGGCCGAGGCGATGCAGGTCGCGCGCGAGCGGGTGGTGACCTGCGCGATCTGCGGCAATGTCGACACGCGCGATCCCTGCACCGTCTGCCTGGACGCGCGGCGCGACCCGACGATGATCGTCGTGGTCGAATCGGTCGCCGATCTCTGGGCGCTCGAGCGGGCGGGGGCGCTGCGCGCGCCCTATCACGTGCTGGGCGGCACGCTGTCGCCGCTCGACGGCGTCGGCCCCGACGATCTCAACCTGGCCGGCCTGCTGGCGCGGGTCGGCGAGGGCGTGGTCAAGGAAGTGATTCTCGCGGTCAACGCCACCGTCGACGGCCAAACCACCGCCCATTACATCACCGACCTGCTCAGCGCCTATCCCGTCAAAATCACGCGCCTCGCGCATGGCGTGCCGGTCGGGGGCGAACTCGACTATCTCGATGACGGCACGCTGACGGCGGCGATGAGGCAGCGCACGACGTTTTGAGGGCGGGCCAATCCCTTTGCCCTCGCGGGCATCGCCTGCTCCGACAGGTCGAGCCAGGAGCGTCCGGCGAGACCCGGAACATTTTCGTTGAGATCGCCGACGCTTTCGCTTGCGCAGGCGAGGCTGGACAGCAAGGCCAAGCTCGCCGCGAGAACGAGGGCTCCGCCGAATTTCATGATGGCCTCGCGAATCGGCTCGCCGGTCCCTTCATCGCGCGTCGGCGCCGCAGAACAGCGTGTTGAATCCCAGGAGATGCTGGCCCGTCTCCGTCAGACGGGAGGCGCGCAATCGTTCGGTCTTGCCGATCTTCCATTTCGAACTGCCGCCGGTGTAGCGTACGGTCACGACGCCTGGGGCGAAAGTGTAAGCGCCCTCGCTCGTCGAGTCCGGATAGGCGTCCCGAAACGATCCGTCCTTGCCGAAGAAAACCTTGCGCCTGTAGTCGCCGCTGCAGGTCCTTCCGCGAAAATAGGCGTTCATCTCGTCCAACATCATCGCAACGCCTTCAAAGCCGATGACGGAAGGAGCGGCTATGTCCTTGGCGGCAACCGGCGCGGCGAAAAAGAGCGCCGCGCAAAGCATCGCCTTGGGCGCAAGGCGTCGTCCCATGAATTCTTCCTTTTGATCGGGCGCCAGCGCCCTGTGTTACGGGATTAGCCGGGAACAATTCTCGCCAATCGCCCCATATAAGCCTACATAGCAAAGCAGCCTAAGCTCCTGAAAGATCAAGGTGCGCCCATGACCTTAACTTCGGTCGCCTCCACCGCTTTCCGTCCCCCCAAACCCACGCCGCACGACGGTCCCATCGGCGTGCTGCGGACGATTTTGACGCTGCGGCGCAATCCGCTCGAAATCTGGTCGAAAGCCCATTACGAACAGCCGATCCTGATGGGGCGGACCATATTGGGCGATCGGGCGGTGGTCAGCGAGCCCGCCGCCGTGCGCCGCATCTTCCTCGACAATGTCGCCAATTATCGCAAGGACGCGCTGCAATTGCGGGTGCTGGCGCCCGGCCTCGGCAAGGGCCTGCTGACCGCCGACGGCGAGGACTGGCGCGCCCAGCGCCGGGCGCTGGCGCCGCTCTTTTCGCCCCGCCAGATCCTCAGCTTCGCGCCCGCGATGCATCGCGTCGCGGCCGCGGCGGTCGAACGCCTGACGCCCCGGCGCGAGGGGCGCGTGCTCGACGTGTCGACGGAAATGGCGCGGGTGACGCTGGAGGTGCTCGAGCAGACTTTGTTTTCGCAGGGGCTTGGCCGCGACGCCAGCCAATTCCAGCAAGCCGTCACCCGCTATTTCGACACGATCGGCCGTATCGATCCGCTCGATCTTCTCGGGGCGCCGCAATTCCTGCCGCGGTTCGGGCGCTTGCGCGGGCGCGCGACGCTCGAATTCTTCGCGCGCGCGGTCGACGATATCATCGGCGCCCGCAAGACCCTGCTTGGCTCCGGCGCCAGCCCCCCGAACGACATTCTGACCCTGCTGCTGAGCGCGCAGGACCCCGAGACGGGCAAGGGCGTCAGCGAAGACGACGTGCGCGCCAATATCGTCACCTTCATCGGCGCCGGCCACGAGACGACGGCCAACGCCTTGACCTGGACGCTCTACCTGCTCTCGCAGGCTCCCGACTGGCGCGAACGCGTCGAGGCGGAGATCGACGCGCATTTTGATCCGGCGAACGCCGCGGGCTTCGCCGAGGCTCTGCCGGTGACCAAGGCGGTGATCGAGGAGGCGCTCCGGCTCTATCCTCCGGCGGCGATGCTGAGCCGCGAGGCGATCGGCCCCGACGTGCTGGCGGGCCGCCGCATCCGCGCCGGAACGGTGGTCACCGTCGCGCCGTTCCTGCTGCACCGGCATCGCACCTTGTGGAAGGACCCCGACGCTTTCGACCCCGAGCGTTTTCTGGGCGCCAATCGCGACGCGATCGACCGCTACGCCTATATCCCGTTCGGCGCCGGCCCGCGCGTTTGCATCGGCATGGGCTTTGCGATGCTGGAGATGACGATGGCGCTGGGCTGCCTGCTGCGCGCGTTGCGGTTCGAACTCGCCCCCGGCCACCTCGTCTCGCCCGTCGCGCGCGTGACCCTGCGGCCGGCGAACGGGATGAAGATGATCCTGCGCCGGCGGCGAGCGGCCTGAACGGCCGGTCCTAGTGGATAGGATCTGACGCTCGGTAGCCGCATCGCGGACGACAACCATCGAGCCATCTGAGACTAATCGACCTGGAGTAGAAGTTCGACCAGCATTTTGCCTTAGAGCGTGATGATATCAGGCTTGTCCATAGCCGGCGTTTTTGAAGTAGTTGAAGCATTCCTCTGGCGTGTAGGTCTCGAGCAACTGGCCGATGGCGGCGACGAGGGCTTCGAGGGTTCG
>JBEKSH010000046.1:0-8938 GCA_049517235.1 Roseiarcus sp.
CAACGAGGAAATGTTCTTCGTCCTGTCGGGGCAGGGCGCCTACCGGCTCGGCGAGGAGACCTATCCGATCCGCGAGGGCGACGTGATCGGCGCGCCGGCGGGCGACGCCTCGACCGCGCACCAGATCGTCAATACAGGCGCGACCGAGCTGCGCTATCTCGGCTTTTCGACGCGCCTCGATCCCGACGTTGTGGAATATCCGGATTCGAACAAGTTCGCCGTCGCGTCGATGGTTCCCGCCGACAAAGGGCTGATGGCGGCCAAGCTCGCCTATATCGGCCGCCGCGAAGGCTCGCTCGGCTATTTCGACGGCGAACAGTGAAAGCGAAGCGATGAACAGGCTTGAAGTCAGAAACCTAAGCGTCGAAATCCACGGCAAGCCGATCCTCGAAGGGCTCGACCTGAAGGTGGAGGCCGGCGAAGTCGCGGCGATCATGGGGCCGAACGGTTCGGGCAAGTCGACGCTTTCCTATGTCGTCGCCGGCAAGCCCGACTATGAAGTGACGTCCGGCGAAGTGCTGCTCGACGGCGAGAACATTCTCGAAATGTCGCCCGACGAGCGCGCCGCCAAGGGGCTGTTCCTCGCCTTCCAGTATCCGGTGGAGATTCCCGGCGTCGCGACGATGACCTTCCTCAAGGCGTCGATGAACGCGCAGCGGCGCGCGCGGGCCCTGAAGGAGATGACGACGCCCGACTTCATGCGCGAGGTTCGCGCCGCCGCCGGTCGCCTGAAGATCGAACAGGAAATGTTGCGCCGCCCGCTCAACGTCGGCTTTTCCGGCGGCGAGAAGAAGCGCATGGAAATCCTGCAGATGGCGCTGCTCGAGCCGCGCCTCGCCATTCTCGACGAGACGGATTCGGGCCTCGACATCGACGCGTTGCGGATCGTCGCGGAAGGCGTCAATGCGCTGCGCGACAAGGCGCGCGCGTTCCTCGTCATCACCCATTACCAGCGCCTGCTCGATCACATCAGGCCCGACACCGTCCATGTGATGGCCAGGGGGCGCATCGTGAAGACAGGCGGCCCTGAACTCGCCCAGGAGCTCGAGCGCAACGGCTACCGCGACTATTCGGCGGACGCCGCTTGAGGAAGCCATGAACGTGCGGATCGTAGCGCCCAAGACCACCGCCGAGACGACGATCGCCGCGCAATTCGCGGCGCTGCAAACCGCCGATCCCGACCGGGCCGCCGCCTTCGCCGCTTTTGCGGCCGCGGGGCTTCCGACGCGGCGCGATGAAGCGTGGCATTACACCGACCTGCGTTCGGCGATGTCGAGCGCGGCGCCGATCGCGACCGCGCCTGACGCAGCTCGCATCGAGGCCGCGCGGATGCTGCTTGCGGCGCGCGAGCGGGTAGGGGACGTCCGCCTCGTGCTGGTCGATGGCCGCTTTGTCCCGCAATTGTCCGACGCCGCCCCTAAGGGCGTTTTTGCCGGGAGGCTTGCCAAGTCGGCGCCGCTGACGCAGCCAGACGCTGTTGTCGCCTTGAACGACGCTTTTGCCATGCTGGGGCTGGCGCTGGATATCGACGCTGGCGTCCAACTGGCCGAGCGCATCGAAATTGCCCATTGCGCCAGCGCCGTCGCGCCCCAGGCGACATATTCGCGCGTGCACGTCTGCCTCTTCGCGGGAGCCCGGGTGCGGATTGTTGAATCTTATTTCGGCGCCGGCGCACATTGCCAGCGCAATGCCTTGACGCAGGTCAGCCTGAACAAAGGCGCGCGTTGCGAGCACGTGAGCGTTATCGATGACGCGCCCGGCCTGCATCTGGAAAGTCAGATCGCGGTTCTCGGCGCCGATGCCGAATTCAATTCTTTTGCGCTGGTCGACGGCGGCGCGCTCACGCGCCGGCAGATTTTCGCCACATTGAGCGGCGAGGGCGCGAAAATCGCGCTGGGCGGCCTGTCGCTGCTCGACGGGCGCCGCCACGCCGACACGACGCTGTTCGTCGATCACGCGGCGCCGCGCGGCCGCAGCCGGGAGTTCTACAAGCATATCGTCGCGGACGAGGCGACCGGCGTCTATCAGGGCAAGGTCGTGGTCAGGCCCGGCGCCCAGAAGACCGACGGCGCGATGAAGAGCCAGGCGATCCTGCTTTCGCCGCACGCGGTGATGAACAACAAGCCCGAGCTCGAAATCTTCGCCGACGACGTCGTTTGCGGCCATGGCGCGACGGTCGGCGCGCTCGATCCTGAACAAATGTTCTATCTGCAGGCGCGCGGCCTGCCGAAGGCCGAGGCGGAAGCGATGCTGCTGGAGGCGTTCGGCGCCGACGCGATCGCCCGTATCGACGACGAAGGACTGGCCGAACTGTTGCGCGACAAGATGCGGGTCTGGCTCGCGGGGCGGGCGGGAGGCGCGCGCTCATGACGATGCACAATCCCGTCCCGCCGCTGGATGTCGAGGCGTTGCGCGCCGATTTCCCCATTCTAGCCGAGCGTCCCTACGGCAAGCCGCTGGTCTATCTCGACAACGCCGCCTCGGCGCAAAAGCCGCGCGCGGTGATCGGACGCATCACGCACGCCTATGAGCACGAATACGCCAACGTGCATCGCGGCCTGCACTACCTCGCCAACGCCGCGACCGAAGCCTATGAGGCCGCGCGGGAAAGCGTGCGCCGCTTCCTCAACGCCGCCTCGCCCGACGAGATCGTCTTCACGCGCTCGGCCACCGAATCGATCAATCTCGTCGCCGCCAGCTTCGGCCTCGCCCATATCGGGGCGGGCGATGAAATTGTGCTTTCCGTGATGGAGCACCATTCCAACATCGTGCCCTGGCATTTCCACCGCGAACGCAGGGGCGCGGCGCTGAAATGGGTCGACGTCGCCGACGACGGCTCGTTTTCGCTCGACGCCTTCGAGCGCGCGCTGACCAGGCGCACCAAGATCGTCGCGATCACCCATATGTCCAACGTGCTGGGCACGGTGACGCCGATCAGGGAAATCATCCGCATCGCCCATTCCCATGGCGTCCCCGTTCTCGTCGACGGTTCGCAGGGCGCGGTGCATCTCGATGTCGACGTGCGCGATCTCGACGCCGATTTCTATGTCTTCACCGGCCATAAGGTCTACGGGCCGACCGGCATCGGCGTGCTCTATGGCAAGCGCGCCTTGCTGGAGGCGCTGCCGCCCTTCAACGGCGGCGGCGAGATGATCCAGGAGGTGACGCGCGACAGCGTCACCTATAACGCGCCGCCGCATCGATTCGAGGCGGGCACGCCGCCGATCGTCCAGGCGATCGGCCTCGGCGCCGCCCTCGATTATGTCGAGGGGATCGGCCGGGCGCGCATTCGCGCCCATGAGGAATCGCTGCTGGCCTACGCGCACGAACGGCTGGGGGCGATCAATTCCCTGCGCATTTTCGGGTCGGCGCCCGGCAAGGGGCCGATCGTCGCCTTCAACATGCAGGGCGCGCATGCGCATGACGTTGCGACGATCATCGACCGCTCGGGCGTGGCGGTGCGCGCCGGCACCCATTGCGCGATGCCGCTGTTGCAACGCTTTGGCGTCACTTCTACATGCAGGGCTTCGTTCGCGCTTTACAACACGCGCGCCGAGGTCGACGCCTTGGCGGAGGCTTTGATCCGCGCCCAGCGCCTGTTCGCCTGAGGAGGGCTTTTGAGAGATGACTGACAGCCCGACAATGGATCAAGCGCCCAACCAGCCCGCGGTCGCCTCGCCCGCGGCGATCGCGCCGGACGAACTGCAGCGCCTGACCGACGAAATCGTACGCGCGCTGAAGACGGTTTACGATCCTGAAATTCCCGCCGATATTTACGAGCTTGGGTTGATCTACAGCATCGACATCGACGACGCGCGTTTCGTCACCATCGAGATGACGCTGACGGCGCCGGCCTGTCCGGTCGCCGGTGAAATGCCCGGCTGGGTCGAAAACGCGGTCAGCGCGGTCGGCGGCGTTTCGGGCGCCAGGGTCAACATGGTGTTCGATCCGCCCTGGGACCAAAGCCGCATGTCGGACGAGGCGAAAGTGGCGCTGGATATGTGGTGAGGGGGCCACCCCGGCCAAAAATCGGCGTCCATCGTCTGTTCGAACGCATACGGGCGACCTTGGATCGATCTCGCGATTGAACGTACGATCGTGCGTCCAATGGTCTTCGCGCGCGAGGCGATTTTTCGCGGTGGCGACCGAAGATTCAGCGTAGAGATGTGTCTTTAATCAGTCATTGATCCGCTCTTGGACGCCAAGCGGCAAACAGGGGAATTCTTCGCCATGCTGTTCCGCCAGCTCTTTGACGCGACCTCCGGCACTTATAGCTATCTGCTGGCCAGCCGGCCGGGCGGCGAGGCATTGATCATCGATCCCGTGCTCGAGAAAGTTGACCGCTATGTCGCTCTGCTCGGCGACCTCGACCTGCGGCTGATCAAGGCGATCGACACGCATTTGCATGCCGATCACGTCACCGCGCTCGGCGAATTGCGCGACCGCACGAAATGCATCACCGTGATGGGGGAGCAGACCAGCGCCGACGTCGTCTCCATGAGGGTCGGCGACGGCGACGCGATCGAGATCGACGGCCTGAGCCTTCGCGCGCTCTATACGCCCGGCCACACCGACGATTCCTACAGTTTCGTTCTGCCGGACCGCGTCTTCACCGGCGACACCTTGCTCATTCGCGGCACCGGGCGCACCGATTTCCAGAACGGCGATCCGCGCGCGCAATACGAATCCCTGTTCGGCAAGCTGCTGAAGCTGCCCGATGAAACGCTGATCTACCCCGCCCATGACTACAAGGGCGACACCGTTTCGACGATCGGCGAGGAGCGCCGCCATAACCCGCGCCTGCAGGTGGCTTCCATCGACGCCTATGCCGAGCTGATGAACAATCTGCATCTGCCGAACCCGAAGATGATGGATGTGGCGGTGCCCGCCAATCGCCATATCGGCAGGCCGCAGCACAGGGGCGACGCGGAGGGCTTCGCGATTCCCGCGCGCGAGGCCAATCTGTTCATCGCGCGTGGCGGATGCCTGGTGGTCGATCTGCGCGAGGCGTCGGAGCGGGCGCGGCGCGGCATGATCGAGGAGGCGGTCCATTCGCCCTATCGAAGCCTCGCCGACGCGCTGGCGCCCGGCGGCCTGCTCAATTCGCTGGCCAAGGCGACCGGCAAGCGCCTGGTGTTCTATTGCGCCTATGGCGAGCGCTCGGCGATGGCGGTCGATGCGGCGCGGGCGGCCGGCTTCGCCGACGCCTGCCATATCGAAGGCGGCCTCGACGCCTGGGTCAAGGCGTCGCCGTCGCCCTGAGCGAGCGGGCGCGCCTTGCGCTCGTCAGCCTTCCTTTCCGCCTGCTGTCCGTTGGCTCCCGCGCCCGTCACGCGAAGGGCGATTGGAAGACCGCGGCCTTTCCCAGTTCGGCCTCGATCTCCAGCAGCCTGTTGTATTTGGCGATGCGCTCGCTGCGGCACATCGATCCGGTCTTGATCTGCCCGCCGCCCATCGCGACGGCGAAATCGGCCATGAAGGCGTCCTCCGTCTCGCCCGAACGATGGGAGATGACGAAACCCCAGCCTGCCTTGCGGCAGAGGTGGATGGCGGCGATCGTCTCGCTCACCGTGCCGATCTGGTTGAGTTTGATCAACGCGGCGTTGCAGGTCTTTTCGGCGATTCCGCGCGCGATGAACCTGGGGTTGGTGACCAGAATGTCGTCGCCGACGATCTGCGTGCGCGCGCCCATCGCCGCCGTCATCGCCGCGAAACCGGCCCAATCGTTCTCGTCCAGACCGTCTTCGATCGAGACGATGGGATAGCGGCGCACCCAGTCCTGGAACAACGCAATCATCTGCGCGCTGTTCTTGTCGCCCTGACCGCTGCGCGGCAGGCGATATTTCCCGTCCTCGAAGAACGAACTCGCGGCCGGGTCGAGCGCGATGGCGATGTCTTCGCCGGGCCGGTAGCCGGCCTTTTCGATCGCCGCGACGATGAGCTCGCAGGCCTCATCGTTGCCGCCTTTCAGCTGCGGGGCGAAGCCGCCCTCGTCGCCGACCGAAGTGGCGTAGCCCTTTCCGGACAAGATCTTCTTGAGCGCCTGAAACGTCTCGGCGCCGTAGCGCAGCGCCTCGGCGAGGGTCGGCGCCCCTTTCGGCATGATCATGAATTCCTGGAAGTCGAGGCTCGAATCGGCGTGCTTGCCGCCATTGAGCACATTCATCATCGGCGTCGGCAGATGCACCGCGCCCGCGCCGCCGAGATAGGCGTAAAGCGGCAGGCCATGCGACACAGCGGCGGCGCGGGCCACGGCTTGCGACGCGCCGAGAATGGCGTTGGCCCCGAGACGCGACTTGTTTTCGGTTCCGTCCAGATCGATCAGCGCCTGGTCGACCTCCGCCTGCCGGGACGGATCGCGTCCCGCCAGCAAAACGGCGATCTCGGTGTTGACGTTGTTGACGGCGTTGCGCACGCCCTTTCCCTGGTAGCGCGCCGCGTCGCCGTCGCGCAGTTCGGTCGCCTCATTCTCGCCGGTCGAGGCGCCGGAGGGAACGGACGCCGCGCCGACCGCGCCGTCGGTCAGCCTGACGATGACGCGGACCGTGGGGAATCCCCGGGAATCCAGGATTTCAATGGCGCTGACCGATTGTACGAGGGCCGTCATTGCAGCTTCCCTTTGGTTTGATCGGCGCGATATCGCCGGCGACGAAAAATCACCGCGCCACCAGCACCGCGCAGGGCGCGTGGTCCATGACGCGCTTGGCCACCGAACCGGTCAGCCAACGCTCGATGAAAGTGTGGCCGCGATGGCCGACGATCACCAGATCGGCGTTCCACGACTCGGCGTGGCGCACGATCTGCTCGGCGGGATGGCCGACCGCCACTTCGAAATCGACGGCGCCGGTCTTTTTGAGCGCGGCCGTCGCTTGCAGCGGCTTGAGAATCTCCAGGCAACGCTGTTCCAGATTCTCGATCTCGGCCTCGGTTTCCACGTCGCCGCCGAATTCTGGCGGGCGGGCCACGGCCAGAACGTGGACTTCGGCGGCGTATTTCTCGGCGAGGTCCAGCCCCAGCGAAAACGCCTTTTCGGCCGACGCCGAACCGTCGTAGCCAACGAGTATGCGTTTCATATTGCGCCTCCTGTTTCGGTTTGCGCCAGAGACGGCGCCGCAACTTCCTGCCGCGCCGGCAGCAGGTGGCGGGGCAGGAAAACGGCGTTGGCGATCAGGGTCGGCACGACGGCGCTGGCGATGACCACCGCCACCAGCGTCGAATACTGGGCCTGGCTGATGATTTGGTGCGAAAGCCCGAACAGCGCCGAAATGGTGCCGAAGGTCAGGCCGGTCGACATCAGCAGCGTCGTGTACATGCCCTCTTGCCGAGGCGATCGATAGGCGCGGGTGACCGGGTATACGCCGATGATCTTGGTCCCCAGCTTGCCCGCCAGCAGGACGAAAAAAGCCGCCGGCGCGGCGGCCAGCGCGGGCAGCGAAACGAGCGAGCCGGCGCGGATAAAATAGAACGGGGTCAGCAGCCCGAACGTCAGCGTGCGCAGCCTGCGGACCAACGCGTGATCCCTGCCGACGGTTCCGGCCAGCGCCATGCCGAGAAAGTAAGCGGGCAGCACCGGCTCGCTGTCGGCCCAGGCGGCCAGCGCCCCCAGGCCGAACAGCGTGAACATCAGGAACTTCGCCTCCAGTTCCGACGGTCGGCCGCCGAAGCGTTTGAAGAAGCGCGGCGTCGCCCACGGGAGGGCGATGAAAGCGGCCGCGGCGGCGGCGACGAAGATCACCGTCTTGATCGTAAAGGGCGCGAAGATCAGTCCCAGCGCCAGGACGGTGGCGAGGTCGGTGATGAAACAGGCGGCGAGCACCAGCTTGCCATATTCGGTGGCGTTGAGGCCGAATTCCAGCATCACCGCATAGACCACCGCCACCGATGTCGTCGACATGGCGACCCCGGCGAGCCAACTCGCTTCGGGAGACCAGCCCAGGCCCCAGCGCGCCAGCGCGGCGCAACCGATGAACGGCGCGCCGAAGCTGACGAGGCCGATGGCGCAGGTCTGCTTCCACTGCCGACGAAAGACCACGGGATCGAGCTCGGCGCCGGCCAGGAAGGTCAACAGGATGGCCCCCGCGCCGGAAAGAAACTTGATCCAGGTCGCGTCTCCATTCAGGATCGTCGCCCCCAGCGTCGCGCCGATCGCCACCTGCGCAATGGCGCCGACGACGATCTCGGACAGCGCGCTGGCGATGCGCAGCCAGATCGCCAGCATGGAGGCGATCAAGGCGAGGCCGAGCCACAGCGCCGATAAAGCCCAAATCTCGGTCATGGTTCACGCCCCAGCACGCCGAACTCGACCGGCGTCTTCACGTAGAAGAGGTGCACCCCTTCCGCCTTGAGCCTGTCGAACAGCCGTGTCGCTTCCTCGGACGTGACCGCCATCAGCACTTCGACGGGCTGGTCGGCAAGTTCGAAAAAATGCGCCGAATGGACGCGGCCGCCACGCGCGAAGCTTTCGCCGCCGGCATGCAGACTGGCGCCGCGCAGTCCCAATTCCCCAACCAGCTGGATCAACCAGTCGGCGATCTGCTTGCCTTTGTGGCGGCGGTCCTGATGGGTGAAGAAGGTGATCTGATAGCCGTTCATCGCGCACTCCTCACAGGGATTCCAGCAATCGCCCGGTGGCGAGCCCGGCCAGCGTCATCACCAGCGATCCCGCGACATGGATGGCGATCGCGCCCATCGCCCACATCAGCTGACCCTCCTGCAGCCGGGTGACGACTTCGGCGGAGAAGGTGGAGAAGGTGGTGAGCCCGCCGCAGAAGCCGGTGATGACGAACAACCGCCATTCCGGCGCGAGATTCGGCGCCTGCGCGAGATAGGCGACCGCGAGGCCGATGATGTAGCCGCCGATCAGGTTGGCCGCCAACGTGCCGGGCGGCACGCTGGGGAAGAAGCTGTTCAGGCCGACGCCGAGGCGCCAGCGCAAAAG
>JBEKSH010000047.1:0-8927 GCA_049517235.1 Roseiarcus sp.
ATCGGCGCATTCCTGCGCGACGCGCATCTCCACATTGCCGCCGAGTTTGATGTCGGTGCCGCGGCCGGCCATGTTGGTGGCGATGGTGATCGCGCCCGGCACGCCGGCTTCGGCGACGATATAGGCTTCCTGCTCATGAAAACGCGCGTTCAGCACCGCGAAAAGCTTCGAGGGCTTGCCGGCGCGGGCGGCGGCGTATAGCTCGGAAAGCGCGTGCGGCGCGGTGAAGTCGATTTTCGTGTAGCCGTGCTTTTCGAGAATCTCGGCAAGCTGTTCCGATTTCTCGATCGATGTCGTGCCCACCAGCATCGGCTGCATTTTGGCGTTGGCGTCGTCGATTTCGCGCACCACGGCGCGCAGCTTTTCAGCGCCCGTCCGATAGACCTCGTCGTCTTCGTCGAGACGGTTGACCGGCCGGTGGGTCGGAATTTCGACGACTTCGAGTTTGTAGATCTCGCCGAATTCGTCCGCCTCGGTCGCCGCCGTGCCGGTCATGCCGGCGAGCTTCTTGTACAGGCGGAAGTAGTTCTGGAAGGTGATGGAGGCGAGCGTCACGTTTTCGGGCTGGACCTGCACTTGCTCCTTGGCCTCCAGCGCCTGATGCAGGCCCTCCGAATAGCGCCGGCCCGGCATCATGCGGCCGGTGAATTCGTCGACGATGACGAGTTCGCCGTTGCGCACGATGTAATCCTTGTCGAGCTGGAACAGTTTGTGCGCGCGCAGCGCCTGGTTGACATGATGGACGAGCGTCACGCTCGCGGCCTCATAGAGCGAGCCCTCCTTGAGCAAGCCGGCCTCGCGCAGCAATTGTTCGGCATGTTCGTTGCCCGCCTCCGTCAGATTGACGGTGCGCTGCTTCTCGTCGAGCTCGTAATCGCCTCGCGCGAGACGGGGGATCAGCGCGTTGACGGAATTGTAAAGATCGGAGCGGTCGTCGGAAGGGCCCGAGATGATGAGCGGCGTGCGCGCTTCGTCCACCAGGATGGAATCGACCTCGTCGACGATCGCGTAGAAATGGCCGCGCTGGACCATGTCGGCCATGTCGTATTTCATATTGTCGCGCAGATAGTCGAAGCCGAATTCGTTGTTGGTGCCGTAGGTGATGTCGGCGGCATAGGCCTGGCGGCGCTGGTTGTCGTCGATCCCGTGCACGATCACGCCGACGCTCATGCCGAGGAAGCCGTAGATCTGGCCCATCCATTCCGAATCGCGACGCGCCAGATAGTCGTTGACGGTGACGACATGGACGCCCTTGCCGGCGAGCGCGTTGAGATAGCTCGCCAGCGTCGCCACCAGCGTCTTGCCCTCGCCGGTGCGCATTTCGGCGATGGCGCCCTCATGCAGCACGACGCCGCCGACCAATTGCACGTCGAAATGGCGCTGCTTGAGCGTGCGCTTGGCCGCTTCGCGCACCGCCGCGAAGGCAGGCGCCGCAATATCTTCGAGCGTCTTGCCGGCGGCCAGGGCGTCGCGAAATTCCTGCGTCTTGCCGCGCAACTGTTCGTCGCTCAGCGCCGAGAATTCCGCTTCGAGGGCGTTGACGGCGGCGACGTGGGGTCGATATCCCTTCAGCCGCCGGTCGTTCGACGAGCCGAAAACGCTTTTCAATACGGAGCCGAGCATATTCGACCTTTCCGACCCTCGGCGCCGACGGCGCCGCAATTTCCCGCCGTTTCGCTAAGAAGCAACCGCCCCATCCTAGCGTGACTCTTGTGAACGGGGGATGTCCATTCCTTCAAGAGGGCGCCGCGCCACAACGCCGGCGCACCCGAGCATCCTGCCGATTTGCCGGACAATGCGCCCGCCTGCGTCCGGACTTTATGAGCCCAAACAGGGGCGATCCGCAAAACGCGCGCGCGAGCCGGACGGTCCAAAACCCGCCTTTGCCGCGCAGGGACAGACGCTCAAACAGCAGATAGGAGGCGGCGCCCGCCTTGTCAATGCGAGGGACAGAGCGGGTAATCGCCGCCCGCTGAGGCGACGACGCCCTCGCGCTTCATCGGGAAAATTTCGCCGGCGAGCCGCCGCGCGCAACCGAAAAATGTCAATCGCGATAACAAACTTGAATCCACCGCGCTGCGGTCCTAGTTTTGACCCGCAGCTTGTCCGGCGTTCCCGCGCGCCTCTCGAGTCCTTGGGACGCCGTCAAAAGGGGCCGCTTCATGGGAACGCTTTTCAGGACCTTTCTGTCCACCCTCATCCGGCATGGTCATCTGGAAGTCGAAACCGCCGACGGGATCACACAGGTCTTCGGCGACGGAACCGGTCCAAGACTCGGGCTCAGGCTGACGGATCGCGGGGCCGAGCGGGCGTTGACCTTCGATCCCACCCTCGCGATGGGCGAGCTTTACATGGATGGCCGCCTCGTCGTCGCCAAGGGCGATCTCTATGACGTCCTGGCGCTGGGCGCGCGAAACATCGCCGCGTTCGGCGGGTCTCGATGGCACAAGCTGCTGGAGGACGCCCGCATTGCGACGCGGCGGTTCCGCCAGCGCAATGACCGCCTCCGCGCCAAGCAGAACATCGCCCATCACTATGATCTCAATGTCCGGCTCTACGACCTGTTCCTCGATGCGGACCGGCAATATTCCTGCGCCTATTTCGAGCATCCGGGCGCGACCCTCGAGGAAGCCCAACTGGCCAAGAAGCGGCATATCGCCGCCAAGCTGCTCGTTGACGACGGTCACAGCGTCCTCGACATCGGCTGCGGTTTCGGCGGCATGGGGCTGTATATGGCCAAAGCGGCCGGCGCCCGCGCAATGGGCGTCACCTTGTCGCGCGAGCAGCACGGCGTCGCGGTCAAGCGCGCGATCGACGGCGGGCTCGCCGATCGCGCCAGCTTCCACTTGCAGGACTATCGCGACGTCACCGAGCGGTTCGACCGGATCGTTTCGGTCGGCATGTTCGAACATGTCGGCATCGGGGGGTTTGACGAGTTCTTCCACCACGTCCGGCGCCTGCTGAAGGACGACGGCGTGATGCTGCTGCATGCGATCGGGCGCAGCGGCAAACCCAATTCGACCAATCCATGGATCGCCAAGTATATTTTCCCCGGCGGCTATATTCCAAGCCTTTCAGAAGTATTCGCGGCGATCGAACGCTCGGGTCTGTACGTGACCGACACCGAGATCCTGCGGCTTCACTATGCCGATACGTTGAAGATCTGGCGCCAACGTTTCATGGCCAACCGGGAAGAGGCTAAGGCGCTGTATGACGAGCGCTTCTGCCGGATGTGGGAATTCTATCTCGCCGGTTCCGAAACTTCTTTTCGCGTCGACGGAAATATGGTGTTTCAGATTCAGCTTGCAAAGAATCAGAACGTCGCGCCGGCGACGCGGGCCTATGTCGCAGAGCGCGAGGCGCGATTGCGGCAGCGCGAAGAGCAAAAACCGGCGCTGCGGCTGGCGGGTGAGTGAAGCGCGGCCCCGCTGGGCCGGGGCAGGGCGGTTGGCGAGGCGATGATGCTCAACGATGCGATTTTCGACGTCGAGGATGCGCCCAACCAGTCGCCGCCTTTCGTCGATCGCAATCTGTTTCTCGACGATTGCGCGTTGCGGGATGGCGCGGCGGCGGCCGGGGTCGACGCGGCGGGGGAGGGGCTTGCCGACTTTGGCGGGGCCTGCGGCGGCGCCGAGGCGATGGACCTCGGGCGGCTCGCCAACGAATTCCCGCCGCGCCTGCGGCTGGTCGACGCGCGCGGCAATCGCCTCGATCAGGTTGAGTTTCATCCCGCCTATCATGCGTTGATGGCGCGCAGCATGGCGGCCGGCCTTCACTGCTCCATATGGGATCAGGCGCGCGCGCCGCTGATGGCGCCGTCCGGCCAGGCGGCCAGGGCGGCGCGTTTGTTCATGGCGACCCAAGCCGAGAGCGGCCACCTTTGTCCCCTGACGATGACCAGCGCGAGCATGGCCGCGCTGAACAGCGAGCCGGCGATCGCGCAGAACTGGCTGCCGAAGATTCGCGGGCGCCTCTATGACCCCGCGCCGCGCCCCTGGTGGGAGAAGAGCGCGGCGACGCTCGGCATGGGCATGACGGAGCCGCAAGGCGGCACCGACGTGCGCGCCAATACGACGGTCGCGACGCCCATTGCGGGCGGCTATGCGATCACCGGCGCCAAATGGTTCATGTCGGCTCCGATGTGCGACGGATTTCTTGTGCTCGCGCAGGCGCCGGGCGGGCTGACGACCTTTCTGGCGCCGCGCTTTCGCCCCGATGGCGCGAAGAACGCGATTTTCTTCGCGCGGCTCAAGGACAAGCTCGGCAATCGCTCCAACGCTTCGTCGGAAGTCGCCTTCCGCTCGGCCTTCGCCGAGCGCGTCGGGCCGGAGGGCCAGGGGGTGCGCACGATCATCGAGATGGTGCAGTTGACGCGCCTCGACTGCGTCGTCGCCTCGGCGGGACTGATGCGCTTCGCCCTGGCGCAGGCGACGCATCATGCGCGCTGGCGCCGGGTGTTCCAGAGGCGTCTGATCGACCAGCCGCTGATGCGCGCGGTGTTGAGCGATCTCGCGCTCGAGGTTGAGGGCGCGACGGCGCTGGCGTTCCGGCTGGCGCGCGCTTTCGATCGGGCTGGAGAGGACGCTTTTGAGGCGGCCTATGCGCGCCTCATCACGCCCGCCGCCAAGTTCCTGGTGTGCAAGGCCGCGCCGCAATTCGTCTACGAGGCGATGGAGTGCCTGGGCGGCAACGGCTATGTCGAGGAATGGCCGCTGGCGCGCGCCTATCGCGAGGCGCCGGTCAACGCAATCTGGGAAGGGTCGGGCAACGTGATGGCGCTCGACGTGCTGCGCGCCGCGACGCGCGCGCCCGACGCGGCGGCGCAGGTGGTCGCGCGGCTGAGCGAGGCGTGCGGCGTCGAGGCGGACCGCCTCGGCGTGCCGGCGAATTTCGGCGCGGAGCGGATGGCGCGCCGCGCGAGCGAGCGGCTGGCCCGACTCGCCGCGGCCGCCGCGCTCGCCGAACGGCGCCCTGCGCTGGCCGACGCCTATGTCGCGACGCGTCTTGCCGGCGAGACACATGCGCAATTCGGCGCCGTCGATCTCGCGGGCGCCGAACGGGAGCTGATCGAGCGCATCCTGCCGGAGGAGGATTGAGCGGCAGGATTTGGTCAGGCGAGGGCTGATCCAGGGTGTGCGCGCCGCCGAGGGGAGCTAGATCGCAAACTCGACGACCTCGGGCACCCCCACGAAGCGGGAGTGGCGAAGCCAGTGCGGGCGGACGGCGAAGTAGGCGATGTCCGGCCATGTCTCGCGGCTTCTCCCATCGGGCCATGCCGCGAAATAGGCTGCCTTGACCATCGCAAGGTCCTGGCCTTCGGGTCGGCGCGCCACGCCTTCGATCTGGATGGATATCTCATCGTCCCAGCCGACAACCAGGGCGGCCGCCGGCCGGGCCGCCAGATTGAGCGCCTTGCGCGAGGTCGACAAGGTGTCGAAGACGATCTCGTTGGCCCCCGTCACCGCGATCCCGACCAGCGCCGACTCGGGCGCGCCGGATGCGTGAACCGTCGAGACGATCGCCAACCGCTTGCCTCTTATGAATTCGAACACGGCTTCGATTTTCATCGCGGGCCTCCCAGGATTGCGCCGCCCATGACGACGAATGAACGACTTTGGCGCCGCTCGCAACCTCTGCTTGGGCCGCGAGCGTCCCCCTCGCCCTGTCGCGATCGAGGCGACGGGGCTCCGATCAAAACAGGCTGAGCTGCCGCGGCCCTTTCGCCTCGTCTTCCGGCGGATGGAACAGGTCGCTGCGCAGGCGCGCCGGCGCCTCGTTATAGCCGAGCCGCGCGGCGGCGATTTCGAAGCGGCGGCCGATCATCCAGGCGTAGGGCCCCGACCCCGCCATGCGCTTTCCCCATTGCGAGTCGTAATCCTTGCCGCCATGCGTCGATTGCACGAGCGACAGGGTGTGGCGCAGTTTATCGGGATAGTGGACCAGCAGCCATTCCCGGAAAATGTCGCGCAGTTCGAGGGGCAGGCGCAGCATCACATAGCCGGCCTCGCGGGCGCCGGCGCTATGGGCGCGCGTCAGGATTTTCTCGATCTCCGAGTCGTTGACGGCGGGAATGATCGGCGCGACCATCACGCCGACCGGCACGCCCGCGCCCGCCAGACGCTCGATCGCCTCGATGCGGCGGGCGGGAATCGGCGCGCGCGGCTCCATCTTCCGCGCGATGTCCTTTTCGAGCGTCGTCACGGAAATATAGACTTTGGCGAGCCCTTTGGCGGCCATCGGCGCCAGGATATCGAGATCGCGCAGCACGAGATTCGACTTGGTGACGATGCCGACGGGATGGTCAGAGCGCGCCAGCGTTTCGAGAATGGCTCGGGTGATCCGGTATTGCCGCTCGATCGGCTGATAGGGGTCGGTGTTGGAGCCGAGCGCCATCGTGCGCGCGCGGTAACTGGGCGCGGCGAGTTCGCGCTGCAGCAGCGCGGCGGCGCCGTCTTTTACGAACAGCTTGGTCTCGAAATCGAGCCCGGGGGACAGGCCGAGAAAGGCGTGGGTCGGCCGCGCGAAGCAATAGACGCAGCCATGCTCGCAGCCGCGGTAGGGATTGATCGAGCGGTCGAACGAAATGTCGGGCGACTGGTTGCGCGTGATGATAACGCGGGCGCGTTCGTGGATCACTTCGGTCTTGAACGGGTCCGCCGCCTCGTCGCGCTCCCAGCCGTCGTCGAATTCCTCGCGGCTCAATGGCTCGAACCGTCCCGTGTCGTTCGAGGCGGCGCCGCGCCCGCGCCGCCGTTCCGGCGCGACCAGCCCGTCGCCGAGCGCCACGCCAAGTTGGCGCGCGACGACGACGCGTTCCGAATAGTCCTTGACCTTTGTCCGCTGCGCTTGCATGTCCGGCCTCCGGAACAAAAAGAGAACGAACATTTAGGCGGGGGCGCGGCGGTCGTCAAGGGAGAGTTTGACGCCCGTGATGGCGTGAGGCCGGCCAAGAGCGCAAAATGGCGTCGCAATGCCTGGATATCATGCAACGGACGGCCGAACGCGCGCGGGCGCCCAAAGCCCTTTTCGGCTAGACTGCGGCCGTCATTACAACCCGGCCGACGCTTGGCGCGCGGCCGTCAGCAGCGAGGCCCAGGCCATGACGATGCCGCAACGCCAATTGGGATTGAACGGGCCGCGGGTCGGCGCCCTCGGCCTCGGCTGCATGGGCATGTCGGACGCCTATGGACCCGCCGACCGCGGCGAGAGCCTGGCGACCATCAACGCGGCGATCGACATCGGCGCCAACCTCATCGACACCGGCGACTTCTACGGCTCCGGCCATAACGAATTGCTGATCGCCGAGGCGCTCAGGGAGCGGCGGCGCGAGGACGTCGTGCTTAGCGTCAAATTCGGCGCGCTGCGCGAGCCCTCCGGCGGCTGGGTCGGCTATGACGCGCGCCCCGCCGCCGTGAAGAACTCTCTCGCCTACAGCCTGAAGCGCCTCAGGGTCGATTACATCGACATCTATCGCCCCTCCCGGCTCGATCCCGCCGTGCCGATCGAGGAGACGATCGGCACGATCGGCGAGATGGTCAAGGCCGGCTATGTCAGGCATATCGGCCTGTCGGAGGTCGGCGCCGCCACCATCCGCCGCGCCGCCGCCGTTCACCCGATCGCCGATCTGCAAATCGAATATTCGCTGATCGTGCGCGGAATCGAAGCGGCGATCCTGCCGACCTGCAGGGAACTCGGGATCGGCCTCACCGCCTACGGCGTGCTGGCGCGCGGCCTGATTTCCGGCCACTGGTCGAAGGAGCGCGCCGGGGCGCGCGATTTCCGCAGCATGTCGTCGCGCTTTTCCGGCGAGAACCTCGATCACAATCTGGCGCTTGTCGAAGCCTTGAGGATGGTCGCGGCCTCGCGCGGCGTCAGCGTCGCTCAGATCGCGATCGCCTGGGTGCTCGCGCAAGGCGAGGACATCGTGCCGGTCATCGGCGCGCGGCGGCGCGCGCAATGGGCCGAATCGGCGCGCGCGCTGGCGCTGGCCCTTGGGCCAAGCGATCTTGCGGCGATCGAGGCGGCCGCGCCGAAGGGCGCCGCCAAAGGCGAGCGCTATCCCGCCATCGCGTTGGCGCATCTCGACAGCGAGAAGGGCTAGGGCGGCAGGAGTCAGGGGGCGGCCTTTGGCGCTAAGGTCAATACGGTCAAGCGTCAAAAAATAGCCTTCAGGCAAACGATGGCCCAATAGCGAAAGCGGCGCTGCAAGGCCGACTGACGGCGCTTCCTAGCCAAGGCTTTGCCCCTTAGCGCGCGAACGTGTCGCACGAATCCACCTGGCCGCTCTTCAGTCCCGTCGTCAGCCATTGCTGGCGCAGCGCCGAGGTGCCGTGGGTGAAACTGTCGGGCACCGCAAAGCCGCGCGCCGCCTTCTGCAAACGGTCGTCGCCGATCGCCTGGGCGGTCGCCAGCGCCTTTTCGACGTCGCCGGGGTCGAGAATATGCCATTTCTGATCGGCGTTGGCCGCCCACACGCCGGCCAGGCAATCGGCCATCAGTTCGATGCGCACCGATATCGCATTGGTCTGCGTGCGGTTGGCGTTCTGCTTGGCTTCATCGGCCTTGGCGAGAATGCCGAGCAGGTCCTGCACATGGTGGCCGACCTCGTGGGCGATCACGTAGGCGTAGGCGAAATCGCCGCCCCCGCCATATTTGGCGTGCATGTCGTTGAAAAACGCCATGTCGAGATAGACCTTCTTGTCGTCGGGGCAGTAGAAAGGCCCCATCGACGCTTGCGCCTGGCCGCAGCCGGAGCGCGTCGAGCCGCTGTAGAGAACCAGCTTCGGCGCGGCGTAGGTGACGCCTTTTTGCGCGGGCAGCACCGCCGTCCAGACGTCCTCCGTCTCGCCGAGAACCTTGCCGACGAAATGGCGCATCGGGTCGTCTTGCGCGACTTGCCGCGGCGCCATCGCGGCCGGCGAAGGAGC
>JBEKSH010000048.1:0-8897 GCA_049517235.1 Roseiarcus sp.
GACGGTGGCGATGGCGACTTCACGCCCCGCGCCGCGCCAGTCCTGCGCGGCGGCCAGGATGTCTTCCTCGGTACTCAACATCGGGCTCCCTTTCGTGTCTGGCGGCATGTTCACCCCTTCATCGCCGGCGCGACGAAGCCGACGGTCTTGTGCGTGCCGTCGCAATAGGGCTTGTTGTTCGAGCCGCCGCAGCGGCAGAGCGCGGTCGCCCGCGTCCGGTCGACGGTGCGGCCCGTGCCGGACAGGATTTCCACGCTGCCGCTCACGCCAAGCGGCCCGTTGGCGTAGGGCGTGATCTTCAACACTCCTTCGCGCGCGGCGAGCGGCTCACTGGGCCTGGTCGCGGGCTCGCCGGTGGCGGCGAACGCGGCGCTCGTGTGCGATCCGTCGCAATAGGGCTTGTTGTTGGAGGCGCCCCAGCGACACAACGTCGCCCGGGTTCCGATCGCCTCGCCGGCGAGTTCGATGCGGGCGCTGACCGCGAGCGGGCCGTTCTCGCGAACGGCGATCGTGTTGACCAGCGGAATCGGCTCCGGCGCGCCGCCGTCGCGGCGCGTGACCTGGATGGCGCCCGACGGGCAATTGAGCGCGACGAACATCAGTTCTTCGGTCGAGGCGGCGTCCGGATCGATCCAGGCGCCCTGAACATTGGCCTTGAATACGCCGGGCTGCGCAATGACGCAGCGGCGCGCGTGAATGCAGCGGCTTCCGTCGAAGCTTATCGTCGCCCATTGGCCGGTGACCTGCTCGATCGCCTTGTCGCTCATGCTTCCTCCCACGAAACGGCCGCCGAACACCCCCGTTGAAAGATGGCCGCCCTGGGGCCCCGGCGCAAGGGATAAGCGTCGCAAAGCACGAGGCCATTGTCTTCCTTCTCCCACGAAAGGTGGAAAAGGGTCGCGCTGCTAGGCCGACCGCCTGAGCCAGACTTTCGGGTCGGCGGCGGCGGCGGCGGCGTTCGACAGGGCGCGGCACAGGTCCGCCATGCTGGCCAGATTGTGGATCGGGCGGAATTCGTCGACAAAGGGCAGCATGACGCGGATGCCGAGCGCCTTGGCCTGAAATCCGTCGTAGCGAAGCAGCGGATTGGCCCAGATCAGCCGGCGGCACGACTTGCGCAATCGCTCCATTTCCCGTCCAAGGTCCTCGCCGCCGTCGCGCTCAAGGCCGTCGGTGAACAGGATGACGATCGCGCCCTGCCCGAGCACGCGGCGCGACCAGTCGCGGTTGAAGCGGTGCAGCGACGAGGCGATGCGCGTGCCGCCGGCCCAATCCTTCACCTGCGCCGAGCATCGCGCCAGCGCGTCGTCCACATCCCTGGCGCGTAGCGCGCGCGTGACGTTGGTGAGCCGCGTGCCGAACAGAAAGGTCGTCACGCGCCGCCTCTCGCCGAGCGCATGAAGGAAATGCAGGAACAAGCGCGTGTAGCCGCTCATCGACCCCGATATGTCGCAAAGCGCGACGATCGGCGGATGGCGCAAGGCGGGCGCGCGAAAGGCCAGATCGATGATGGCGCCGCCGCTCCTCAGCGTTCGGCGAAAGGAACGACGCGGATCGATCCGCGGAGCGTGCGCGGCGACGTGCCGCCGCGTTCTCAAGGCGTCGTCCGGCAGCGTCAGGCGCGCGATCAGTTCCCTGGCGCGCGCAATTTCGGCGGCGCTCATCTGCTCGAAATCTTTCGTTTGCAGGACTTCGGCGGCCGACATGGTGAAACGCGCGTCGAGATCGAGCGAAGGCGCCGCCTTGGCCTCGGTCTGCGGCGTCTTGAGCAGGGCGTCGGCGACGCGGCTCGCGCCCGCCTGCGCCTTCTCGCGCTGTTGCTTGGCCGGGTCGGCCCGCGGCGACATCATCGCAATGAGCTTTTCCAGAAAACCCTTGCGCCTCCAGAAGATGCGAAACGCCTGATCGAACAGGACCGAATGCTCGTGCTTCTTGACGAACACCGCATGGAGCGTCGCATAAAAGTCAGCGCGGTCGCCGATGCCCGCCGCCTCGACCGCCGCCAGGGCGTCCAGCACGCCGCCCGGCCCGACCGGCAGGCCCGCCTCGCGCAGGGCGCGCGCGAAATACAGGATGTTCTTGGCGAGTTGACCGGCCGCGAGCGGCGCGTCCGGCGGCGCGTCATCCATTGCTTCGCTCCGCGGATATCACCTGCCGCTTTGACTTCGTCAGGCCGCTCATTTTCGCTTCATCGCCGTGAAATATTCCTCCATCGGCGCGAAGTAATTGTCCTCCCAGCCGCCGTCTTCGTAGGATTTTTGGTCGTCAGGCACGTTGGAGTGCTCGATGGTCAGCTTGGAGCCGCCTTTGGCCGGCGCCAACGTGACCGTGAGGGTCGAATCCGGATCGGCGTCGGTGAACTCGCTCGTGCGCCAGGATTGGACGATGCGTTTTCCCGGCGCCAGTTCGATATTCTTGCCTTGGATGTAGCCATCCCACGCCGTAAAGGCGGCGCCAACTTTGTTCGACGCTTTCGCCTTGGCGCCGGTCATCTTCGAATGACCGGCGCTATCGAGCCAGGCGTCGTAGACTGCTTCCGGCGAAGCCGGGATCGTGCTGACAAGCTTGAAACTGTAGGACATGGCGAACGCTCCACGCGCCTGGACCGCGCGAAGCTAGCACGGATCGCGCGCTATTTCATCGGCCCGCGCTGCAATTCGCCGCGCACCTGCTCGATGAGTTCGCTCGCTCTTGCGCCCTGGATTTTGCTGATGTCGTCCTGGTATTTCAGCAGCACGCCGAGCGTGTCGGAGACCTGCCCGGGATCGAGCGCGACGGCGTCGAGTTCGGTCAGGGCGGCCGCCCAGTCCAGCGTCTCGGCGACGCCAGGCGACTTGAACAGATCCTGCGCGCGGATCGCCTGGACGAAAGCGACGAGTTCCGCGGTCAAGCGCTCAGGCGCTCGCGGCGCCTTGGCGCGCACGATCGCGACTTCCCGCGCCGCGTCGGGATAATCGACCCAATGGTAGAGGCAGCGGCGCTTCAGCGCGTCATGGATTTCACGCGTCCGATTGGAGGTGATGACGACGATCGGCGCACGTTCGGCCTTGACGACGCCGAGTTCCGGGATCGTCACCTGAAAGTCGGAAAGAATTTCGAGCAGAAAGGCTTCGAACGCCTCGTCGGCGCGATCGATCTCGTCGATCAGCAGCACCGGCGGACCGCTCGTAGAAGGCTCCAGCGCCTGTAGCAGCGGCCGCTTGATGAGATAGCGTTCCGAAAAGACGTCGTGCTCGATGCGGTCCTTGTCGTGCTCGCCGGCGGCCTCGGCGAGGCGGATCGCCATCATCTGCGCGGCGTAGTTCCATTCGTAGACCGCCGCGGCGACGTCGAGCCCTTCGTAGCATTGCAGACGGATGAGCTCGCGGCCCAGCGTCGCGGCGAGAACCTTGGCGATTTCGGTCTTGCCGACGCCGGCCTCGCCTTCGAGAAACAGCGGCCGGCCCATTCGGAGGCTCAGAAATACGACGGTCGCCAGCGAGCGCTCCGCGATATAATCGGCGCGGCGCATCAGCGCGAGGGTTTCATCGATCGAGGCGGGAATAGGGAACGCGTTGTTCGGCCGATCGGAATTCGGCATGCGCTGGCTGCTCCGCTTTCCACAGCGCTATTGCTGCGGGCGTCAACCCTTCTCCCGCAAAGCGGGAGAAGGGGCAACCCCTTTCAGCCCGCCGCCGCGACCGCCCGCCTGGCGAGAACAACGATGAGATGGGCGCGATAGGCGGCGTCGGCATGGAGGTCCGTGTTCAGCCCCGTCGCCGGAATCTTCGCGCCGTTGAGCGCGGCGGCCGCGAAATTGCCGCTCAACGCCGTCTCCAGGGCCGTGGCCCGGAACACGCCGCTTTCGCCCGCGCCCGTCACCGCGACGCGCACGCCGGCCGCCGTTTTGGCGACGAACACGCCGACCAGCGCATAACGCGAGGCGGGATTGGGGAATTTTTGATAGGCCGCCTTTTGCGGAATCGGGAAGCGAACCTTGGTGATGATTTCGCCCGCTTCCAGCGCCGTTTCGAAAAGGCCCTTGAAGAAGGCCGCGGCGGCGATCTCGCGCTTGTTGGTGACGATAGTCGCGCCGAGCGCCAGGACGGCCGCCGGATAGTCGGCCGCCGGATCGTTGTTGGCGAGGGAGCCGCCGATCGTGCCGCGATTGCGCACGTGCGGGTCGCCGATATGCGCGGCGAGCGAGGCGAGCGCGGGGATCGCCTGATGAACCGCCGCGCTGCCCGCGACGTCGGCGTGGCGCGTCATCGCGCCGATGACGATCTGCTCGCCCTCGCGGCTTATCCCGGAGAGTTCGCTGATCCTGCCGAGGTCGACGACCGAGGCCGGCGACGCCAGGCGCTGCTTCATGGTCGGCAGCAGCGTCTGCCCGCCCGCCAGCAATTTGGCGTCCTCCGCCGCCAGATCGGCGACGGCGGCCGATAGGTTGGTCGGCCGGTGATAGGTGAAAGCATACATGGAATTCTCCCATTGAACGGTTGGCGCCCTCCCGCGGGAGGGCTGCGATCATTCGGCGGCGCGTTTGGCGACGGCCTTTTGCGCGGCGCGCCAGACGACTTGCGACGTCGCCGGCATGGCGACATCTTCGTGCCCGACAGCGTCGGTGATCGCGTTGATCACGGCGGGCGGCGAGGCGATCGCGCCCGCTTCGCCGCAGCCTTTGAGGCCGAGCGGATTGGACGTGCAAGGCGTCGAAACGGTCTCGACATGGAACGAGGGCAGATTGTCGGCGCGCGGCATGCAATAGTCCATGTAGCTCGCGGTCAACAACTGACCATCGCTGTTGTAGACCGCGCCCTCCAGAAGCGCCTGGCCGACGCCTTGGGCGATGCCGCCATGCACCTGGCCCTCGACAATCATCGGGTTGATCAGCACGCCGAAATCGTCGACCGCCGTCCAGCGATCAATGGCGACGACGCCTGTTTCCGGGTCGATCTCGACTTCGCAGATGTGCACGCCCGCGGGGAATGTGAAGTTTGTCGGATCCCAGAAGGCGCTCTCCTTCAAACCGGGCTCCAATTCATGCCCGGGGAACTTGTGGGCGCTGTAAGCCGCCAAGGAGAGCGAGACGAAGTCGATCGACTTGTCGGTCCCCTGGACGGTGAACTTGCCGTCCTTGAACTCGATGTCGCTTTCGGAGGCTTCGAGCACATGGCCGGCGATCTTCTTCGCCTTGGCCTCGACCTTGTCGAGCGCCTTCGAGATCGCCGACATACCGACCGCGCCCGAGCGTGAGCCGTAGGTTCCCATGCCCATCTGCACCTTGTCGGTGTCGCCGTGGACGATGGAGACATTTTCGATCGGGATGCCGAGGCGCTGCGACACGAGCTGCGCAAAGGTCGTCTCATGACCCTGGCCGTGGCTGTGCGATCCCGTCAGGACTTCGACCGTGCCGACCATGTTGACGCGCACTTCCGCCGACTCCCAACCCCCAACGCCGGCGCCCAGCGCGCCAGCCGCCTGCGAAGGGGCGATCCCGCAAGCCTCGATATAGGCGGAAAAGCCGATGCCGCGCAGCTTGCCCTTGGCCGCCGAAGCCGCCTTGCGCGCGCCAATTCCCTTGTAGTCGGCGAGCGCCAGCGCCTTGTCGAGCGCCGCGCCGTAATTGCCGGTGTCGTAGGCGAGCAGAACCGGCGTTTGATGCGGGAACGAAGTAATGAAGTTGGCGCGTCGGAATTCCGCCGGATCGCGCCCCAATTCGCGCGCGGTGATTTCCATCAGCCGCTCGACGACGAAGGTCGCCTCGGGGCGTCCGGCGCCGCGATAAGCGTCGACCGGCGCCGTGTTGGTGTAGACGGCGTCGACCTCGGCGTAAATATTGGGGATGTTGTACTGCCCGGACAGCAGCAGCGCGTAGAGAATGGTTGGCACGGCGGACGAAAACGTCGACATATAGGCGCCCAGATTGGCGATCGTATGCGCGCGCAAGCCGGTGATCTTGCCGTTCGCGTCGAGCGCCAACTCGGCGTGAGTCACGTGGTCGCGGCCATGCGCGTCCGAAAGGAACGCCTCGGTGCGGTCCGCCGTCCATTTGACCGGACGATTGATCTTCCTGGCCGCCCAAATGCAAACCGTCTCTTCGGCGTAAATGAAAATCTTCGAGCCGAAGCCGCCGCCGACATCTGGCGCAATCACGCGCAATTTGTTTTCAGGCGCAATGCCGATGAAGGCGGACAGAACGACGCGCGTCACATGCGGGTTCTGGCTCGTCGTGTAGAGCGTCAGGCAATCGGAGCCCGAATCATACTCTCCGACCGCGGCGCGCGGCTCCATCGCGTTGGGAATCAGCCGATTGTTGATCAAATCGATTTTGGTCACATGTTTGGCGGCCGCGAATGCGGCGTCGGTCGCTCCCTTGTCGCCGAGATGCCAATTGTAAATGGTGTTGTTGGGGGCCACCTCATGCACTTGCGGCGCCCCAGGCTTGGAAGCCGTCGCAGTATCCATCGCCGCCGGCAATACGCCGTAATCGACGACGATCTTCTCGCCCGCCTCACGGGCCTGCGCATAGGTGTCGGCGATGACGACGGCCACATGATCGCCGACATAGCGCACCTTGCCCTGCGCGAGCGCGGGATGCGCGCCCGCCTTCATCGGCGAGCCGTCCTTGGAGTGTATCATCCAGCCGCAGATCAGGCCGCCGACTTTGTCGGCCGCGATGTCGTCGCCTGTATAGACCGCGACGACGCCGGGCGCCTTGAGCGCCGTGGAAGCGTCGATTCTATTGATGGTCGCGTGCGCATGCGGCGAGCGCAGAAAATAGGCGTGGGCCTGGCCCGGTCGATTGATGTCGTCGACGTAATGACCCTTGCCCGTAATGAAGCGGATGTCTTCCTTGCGCTTTACAGAGGCGCCAATGCCGGTCGCGCTCATAAGTTTTCTCCCTGGCGCCGCCAGCCCCATCGGGTCGGTCGGCAGATTGAATGATGACCCGGCCTCTTCATTCGGGCCGGATTTCGCAAAGACTTTGCTCTATTCGGCCGCCTTGGCGCTGCCGGCGGCCGCCATCTCGCGCGCGCCCTGAACGACGGCCTTGACGATGTTGTGATAGCCGGTGCAGCGGCAGATGTTGCCTTCCAGCTCCTCGCGAATCGTGCGCTCGTCGAGATGCGAGCCCTTGCGATTGACGATATCGATCGACGCCATGATCATGCCCGGCGTGCAGAAGCCGCATTGCAGGCCGTGATTGTCCTGAAAGGCCTGCTGCATCGGATGCAGCTTGCCGCCCTTGGCGAGCCCCTCGATCGTCGTCACATCGGCGCCGTCGAGGGAGGCCGCCAAGGCGGTGCAGGACTTGATGGCGCGCCCGTCCACCTGAACCACGCAAGCGCCGCATTGCGAAGTGTCGCAGCCGACATGCGTGCCGGTCAGCCGCAGATTTTCCCGCAGGAATTGCACGAGCAGCGTGCGCGGATCGACATCCGCCGCCACCGCCTTGCCGTTCACAGTCATGGAAACGTGAATCATCGACCGACCTCCCTTGTATCTTGTTGCCGTCGCCCTGTTGGGCTGATCTTGATTTCTCGCCACATCCGCTGTCGATCACGCCGTTGCCGGGAGATCGACGCGCTGGACGCGCATAGACTGGAATCAGTTGAGATTGTCCAAACGTTCAGTGCAGGTCAAGCCGCCGGGCCTTCGGGAGAACTCGGCCCCCCCACCGCCGTCGCGCCTCCGGCGGAACTCGGCCCTCCCACGGCCGTCGCGCCTCCGGCGGAACTCGGCCCTTCCACGACCGTCGCGCCTCCGGCGGAACTCGGCCCTCCTGCGACGGCCGCACCTCCAGCAGAACTCGGCCCTTCCACGACCGTCGCGCCTCCGGCGGGACTCGGCCCTCCCACGGCCGTCGCGAAATTCGCAAAGAACTGCTCCGCCATTTTCTTGGCCACGCCGTCGATCAGGCGCGAACCCAATTGCGCGATCTTGCCGCCGACATTGGCCTGGACGTCATATCTGAGAACCGTTCCCGCCGACGCTTCGACAAGTTGCACTTTGGCGCCGCCATTGGCGAAGCCGGCGATGCCGCCTTCGCCTTCGCCGCTGATCGTATAGCCATTGGGCGAATCGATGTCGGAAAGCTGCACCTTGCCTTTGAAACTGGCGCCGACCGGTCCGATCTTGACCTTCACGACCGCGGCGAAGGTCGTGTCGCTCGTTTTCTCGAGGGATTGACAGCCTGGAATGCTGACCTTCAGAACGGCGGCGTCGTTGAGCATCGCCCACACCTTGGGCCGGCCCGCCGGCAGCGTCACTTCGCCCGTCATCGTCACCGGCATTGGCGTCTCCTCTCCCATAGTCGAGCACAATCTCGGCGCGGCGCGCCGGATCTGCGTCGTCGACATGTCGCGCCTCGCCGGCGCGGCGCCATCCTAGAGCGCGGCGACGCCGACGCAACCCCGATCATTCAGGCGACGCGATTATGACGCCGTCGATCGTCGGGCGCGGACCGCAGGATCGCGCTCAAAGTCGATATTGTCAAAGATGCGGCGGCATGCAATTGCTTTCGTCGTGGGCTATTGTCAGCATTGGCCAATTTCCGGGGCGAGGCACCGAAATATCCGGCGGAGGCATCGTATTTTTGCAAGAATCCCGACGCCCGGGCGCCGACGATTTTGGCCCGGAAATTGCTGAATGAAAACCGGGACCGAACGGATGTGGATCCCGGAGAAAAAATGAGGCTCCGGGTTCTTGTTCCGCACGAAAACAAAGGCGATCCCGGGGGCTCCGGGGTGATATGGGGAGTGCGGCGGCGCATGGTCAAGTTCCTGCAGGCTCTGATCGACGGGCTGACGCTCGGTTCGCTCTATGGTCTGATCGCCATCGGCTATACGATGGTGTTCGGCATTATCGGCATGGTGAACTTCGCGCACGGCGACTTGTTCATGTTGTCGGCCTTC
>JBEKSH010000049.1:0-8850 GCA_049517235.1 Roseiarcus sp.
GAAATTGCGACGAAACACGGCCTCGCCGAACCAGACCTCTCCAGGCTCGTGGGCTGGGGCTTCGGCGATTTCATCTTCCACACCGAGACCGATGTGATCTCCGAGGTCAATAAGATCCACCGCTTCGGCTTCACCGAGCGCATGGATTCCGCGGCCTCCCTGATTGCCGCGCTCGACAGCCTTAAGCGAAAGCGCGTCCTGCCCTAGAGGTGGTCGATTGGGCAGTCCCCAAAAGGCGCCGCAGAACGGCTATCGCCAAGGTCGGGAGCGAGGATTCGAACCCCTTCGCCTCATCGACGGAAGGATTGCCGGCCGGGCACGCCGCCTATGGATCGCGCTGATTCAGGGGCGGGCGCCAGAGGTGTTCTGCGGGCTGCGGCCCGGTCATCCGTCTTTAAGGCGCCGGGCCAGAGAGTCCAGCATGCGCGCAAAGATTTCGTCACAATCTGGCCAGAGCGTTGCCTTGCGACCGCATTTTCGTACACGCATCCCCCTCGGCGGCTTCACTTCCCCTTAGCCGCAGTCCGGCGAGCCGCGGCGCCGGTCGCTTCGCTAAACTGCTGACGCGACATACTTATTATCGCAAAGCGCCGCCGCTCCTCCGGAAGAGCGTCAACATCTGCTTCAATATGTATCTCAACTGTTTCTTCGCCAGCATGGACTTCGGCGCGAACGGGCGACAACCCGAAATCGACTTCATGGCGACGGCCGTTTTTTCCTCGGATGATCGCATAGGCCATTTCTGTTTCGCCCCCATTGGACAAGCTGGTGCACCCTAACTTCCAGGTCTGTCCGCTCTCGCGATCATGCGCATGATTATATCTAGGAAGGCCAAGAGGGTGAAGCTCACCAATTGAAGCCCTGATAACTCAATGCGAGCTCACCCATCGCAAGATCAACGAAACCGCCTTTCAACGCAGGGGAACCGAGCATCGCGTTTCGCTTCAGAAGACAGAGTGTAGTCCATCTCGAAGATCAGCGTCTTTTCCGTTTTTTCGACTTAATCCACTTCGCCGCCGTCGTTAGGATGCGGCGACGTGATCTCGATTCCGACTTCGGCGCCGTAGGTTCAATTGCGGGAATTTCCTTCTTGAGCGCCTTTGTGAATGCGCGAGCGGACTTTGTGGATGGGCTGACCTTTTCCCGCGGGATTCGAGCTTCGACGCTCTTCATCGTGGCCCCTGTTTTCTCCGGTCGCTTTGCGCTTGAGGGCCGAGAGGAAGGCGCCCTCGTTGAACGCTTATGCGTTGGCCTCTCTTGAATCGAGTCCTTCTGGAGAGAGCGATCGTCGCTTCTTGACTGACGGCTGTTCGATGTCGCTCGCTGAGCCGGCCCACTCGTCACCGATTCCGTACTCCTATTTTTTCCGTTGATTCCAAACTCCGAAGGCGCAAGCCCCATTTCAATGCCGAACAAAGCTGCGACATCGTCTTGCGCGAGAGCGCGCTCGGCGGCAACTTGGGTTTGCGTCATTGGCAGATCAGTCCCTGCGCCGGCGATCAGCTCTGAACGATCGACGCCGCGCAAAGTGAACAGAAGGTCGGGCTCCGCGTCCAGCCTGGCGCCCGCGCCATACATGGCTGCCGACGTATGTTTGCACATGCCCGCCCAGTCCGGACAAGAGCACCTCATTTTGATTTCGCGCGGGCTCGGAAAGAGTCCATCGCCCTCTCGACATACGCGCTCCATCACGTTCTTCGACAGCTTCCCCAGCAACAATTCGACCAGCGAACCGACAGAACCCAGACAGTCCTTGCAAATCGATTGCCAGCGCGCCTTTGAGACTGTGTCGATCTCGATCTTCACCGAATAGAGTTCGGAGCCGCTCACCATCGCCCGAACCTGACCCCGCTCGATCTGGAGATCGACGACCGAACCGTTGCGCACGTAGGTTCGACCGCGCGGCAGGCGGTTCTCGTAGTCGGAATAGCGCTCGAGATTCTCGCTCCAGGCCTTGCCCCAGAAACTGTGAACGATCGCGCGGCCCTTGATGACCACCGGCGAGACGGTTCGACCCTTCTTCTTCAGTTTTTCGACTTCGCGCGCCGCGATCGCTCGGCGTTTGGCGACAGGCACATAAGGATGAAAGCCATAATAACTCATGACGCTGCCCCCTCCGTCATCGCGGCGTCGAGATCGAGAGTGACAAGCCGCAGCAGTTCGCGGTCGCTCATTTCCGTGAGATTTATCTCACCGCCGGCCCCGAGGAAATCGTTGGCCAACTGCTGTTTCGATTCTATCAACTGGTCGATTTTAGCCTCGATCGTTCCGCGACAGACAAATTTGTGCACGAGCACGTTGCGCTTTTGCCCAATGCGATAGGCCCGATCGGTCGCCTGGTTCTCGACCGCCGGATTCCACCAGCGATCGAAATGCACCACGTGCGAAGCGCTAGTGAGATTGAGCCCGGCGCCGCCCGCCTTGATCGATAGAACGAAGAACGGCGTGCGCTCGTCTTCCTGGAATTTCTTCACGAGGTCCTTGCGCTTGGCCACTGGCGTGTCGCCGTGGAGAACCAGGCCTGGACGCCCGAACGCGGCCGCCAGCAGCTTTTCCAAGGAGGGGATGATCTCTTTGAACTGGGTGAACACCAGGAGTTTTTCCTGGCGACTGGCGATGGTTTCGCCGATTTCCCGAAGACGCGCGAATTTTCCGCTGTCATTTTCGTCATAAGAGCCGTCGCCAAGCCATTGCGAGGGATGATTGCAAATCTGCTTGAGGCGCATCAGGGAGGACAGCACCAGCCCCCGTCGCGCGATCCCATCGCCAGATTGTTTCAAGCTCTCTTCCAGCTCGCCGACGGCGGCTTGATAGAGCGCCGCCTGCTTGCGCGTCAGATGGCAGAAGGCCTTGATCTCGGTTTTGTCTGGCAGATCAGCGATGATGCTCTTGTCGGTCTTGAGGCGGCGCAGGATATAGGGCTGCACCAGTCGGCGCAGCGGCGCGTAGGAGACATGGGGCTGCGACGCCAGAGTCTTGGCGAAATTGGCGAAGGCCTTCGACGATCCGAGCAATCCCGGATTGACGAAATCGAATATCGACCATAAGTCGCGAAGATTGTTCTCGATGGGCGTGCCCGTGAGGACGATGCGCCCCTTGGCGTTCAAGGATTTGACGGCTTTGGTCTGTTTGGCGTTGGGGTTCTTGATCACTTGGGCCTCGTCGAGAACCACGAGACGCCAGGGCGTCTCGCCGATCCAACCTTGGCGCAGGAGCGTCCCATAACTCGTCACCACGAGATCGGTCGCTGCGAGGCTTTCTGCGTTCATGGAGCTTAATTCGTCCGCAGTCTGGAACGAGGGATGAGCGATCAAGATTTTGAGCTGCGGCGTGAACCGCGCCGCTTCCAGGGCCCAGTTGGCGAGAAGCGAAGCCGGCGCCACCAGGAGGCTCGGCGCCTTGTTGGCCAAGCCCTTGGCCTGCTGCTCGAGCACTTGGAGCAAAGCCAGGACCTGAATCGTTTTGCCGAGCCCCATGTCGTCGGCGAGACACGCGCCAAGCCCAAGCTGGGTCAGGAGATACAGCCACCGCAATCCCGTCTGTTGATACGGCCTAAGCGTCGCTTGCAAGGCGTCGCCCGGACTAACCAGAGCCAAGCCTTCGGGACTGCGGCATCCATCGAGAGCTCGGGCAAGCCACGGGCCCGCTTGGACATGCGCCCATTGTGCGGTGGGCGCAGCGCTGGAGCCCCCATCGATTTCGTCGCCGGCGAGCAGACGCATGGCCTGGCCAAACGGCACGCCCTCCTTTTCCGACAGGCGCTCAATCGCCTGAAATTTGTCCAGGGTTGCTCGTAAGCGCTCCGGATCGACTTCGACCCATTTGCCGCGCAGCAGCGCAAGACCATGGGTCGAGGCGAGAAGCTCCTCGATTTCCTCAAAGGTCAAAACCTCGCCGTCGAGGCTCACGCCGACACGAAAATCCAGCAGAGCGTCCATGCCGAGAACGGACGGCGATGTCGATCCGATCGCGGCTTCGACACGGGGGCGGCTCGGCCGGTTCATGCGCCAATTGGCGGGCATGCGGACGACGAGCCCGGCCCGCTCCATCGCCTCTACATCCCTGAGGAAGCGCACGGCGTCCTGCGGCGTCCAACGCAGGGGATGAAAGATTTCGCCCGCGTCGACGATGGCTTTCAGCCAGGAGCACGACTCGCTGGCTTGGCTCACGGGATCCAGGAGTTGCAAGAGTTTGGCTTTGTCTCCGACACCGGCATATTCCCGTAGCGCCTGGCCGAGCGGCAGGTGTCGCAAAACGCCCTCGGCCGAGAGGCCGGATGTGTAAGTCGCCATGAAGGCGAAAGGGAAATCCGGGTCGCGGCGATTTTCCGCGAGATTGAAATGCACGCGGCCGACGAGACGCCAGCGGCTATCGCGGCGTTTCAGGAACTCCTGCAGGGGAAGTTCGCTCTCGAGGAGTTCGATTCCCAGCGCTCGCTCCATCGTCTGCCAGAGCGCAATCAGGACATTCGGGCTCAGATATTCGCCGCCCTGCATCGGCGGCGCCTCCTCGATCAAGGCGGCGAGATTGCTCGTGGCCGGGGTGGGAGGGTGACGCCGCTCGTTCGCCTGCGCTGTCTCTCCAAGAGCGCAGAGGTCGGCGACGAAGCGCATGGCGAAATCGCGCCACCACGCCAAAGACGGCGGCAGCAAGCTTCCCGCCTGCTCGGCGCCGAGTTGCAACAGGCCGTGGCCGTCGCCCCGTTTGAAACGCTTCTCGAGCCGTTCGGCGAGCCGGTCCTCCAGCGG
This sequence comes from Roseiarcus sp., assembly GCA_049517235.1. GTDB lineage: Bacteria > Pseudomonadota > Alphaproteobacteria > Rhizobiales > Beijerinckiaceae > Roseiarcus. The sequence continues at coordinate 4,749 of JBEKSH010000049.1, forward strand.
AAATTCGTCTTCGGCCGGGTCGAGGCGGAGCGAGCCATGCGGCGTCAGCACTGGAATGAGCGAGCGCGACATATTCCGAAAACGAGTTTCCTTTGAGATTCGCCCTTTTCGCTTACCACGGATCGCCGGGCAGACCTCCAGAAAGCGGCGCGGCCGCGCCGTTTCACACAGCCGTGCGGTTCGAGCGCGAACCCGTCAAAAGGCTGCTTGCGAGACATCGATGTTCTCTATATGTTCTAAATTCGATAGTCTCGAATCCAATCGCCCGGACGAGCCCTTCATGGCGGATCAAATCGTCATCACCGAGAAATCCAGCCAGGCGAAAGACGTTCGCGCCGCTGTTGGTTCTCGCTATGGCGACATTCTCCCGGCCGAAGGACATTTGTTTGACCTGCTCGAACCGCAGGATGTCGTGCCGGCATGGAAGCGCTGGACCCCGATACTCTTGCGCCCCGATGGCCTTTACGGCACTTGCCCGGCTGAAGGCGGCAACAAAGCCGCCAAGCTCAAAGCCATTCGCGATGCGCTGCGAACGGCCAAGCGGGTGTGGCTCGCCACCGATTGCGATCGCGAAGGTCAACTCATCGGTCAGGAAATCCTCGAGCATTACGAGTATTGCGGCGAGGTGATGCGGGTGCTGTTCACCGCGCAGGACTCCCAGACGATCCGCGACGCCTTCGCTCGGGCCAGGCCAAATGCTGAATACGCCTCCCTTTACGCCGCGGCTGTCGCTCGCCGGCAAGCCGACCAGATCTACAACCTGTCGCTGACCCGAACCGCGACCGTCATTCTCGGCCGAGGCGCCCGGGGAGTGATCGGGGTTGGTCGGGTCAAGACGCCGACCCTGGCGATCGTTTGCAAGCGCGAGTTGGAAATCCGCAATTTCGTGTCACAGGCTTATTTTGAAGTTGTCGCCACCGCAAACGTCGCGGGTGGTCAATTCCAGATGCGACACGCTCCTCAAGACAGAATTGTCCGGCGCGAAATTGCCCAAGAGGTCGTCAATGCGGTTCAAGGCTTTGAGGGCGCGCTTGGCGTGCGCGTCGATGATAAGCGGCAAGGGCCACCCAAGCTGCACGATCTGCCTTCGCTCCAGAAGCTTTGCAGTTCGCGCTTCGGTTGGCCGGCCAGCAAGACGCTTGAGGTCGCGCAGGAACTGTATGACGGCCAGGGCAAGAAAATCATCACCTATCCCCGCGCCGAGGTGCGCTACCTCCCGGAAAGCCTGATATCGGACGTTCCGAAGATCGTGGCCGGCCTGCAGGCAGGCAAATCGTTCAGCACAATCCCCGTGCCCGAGCCGCCGGCCATCCGCAAGGGTGCAAGCGGCGCCTTCCACGACAAGGGGCTTGAGGGCGCGAGTCATCACGCCGTCATTCCGAACGTCAACACGGTCGACGAGCTGCCGAAGGTCTGGCCTCGCCTTTCGATCGACGAGAAGAAGCTGTTTGACGTCATCGCGCGGGCTTATCTGGCCGCCATCATGCCCGACTTCCGTTACCGGCAGACGACCGCAACGCTTGATGTCCTCGGCTTCGCTTTCCGCGCGGCTGGCCGCCAGCCCATCGATCTTGGCTGGCGCGCAGCATTCCCTGACTGGCAGCCCGCTGATGAAAAGGGCGACGAAGCGCAATTGCTGCCGGCGCTCCGCAACGGTGAAACCGCGCAACTGCTCAACCCGACCATTGAGGACAAAGAGACGCGCCCTCCGCCGCGGTACAACGAAGGCGCTCTGATCGAGGCGATGCAAAACGCCTGGCGCTTTGTTGACGATGAGGTTCTACGGGAGCGCCTGAAGGAAGCCAAAGGCATCGGCACGCCGGCGACCCGAGCCGAGATTATAGGCGGCCTGAAGAAGCAGGCTTTTCTGACCGCCGAGGGAAAGAACATCGTCCCTACCGAGACCGGGCTATCGCTGTTCGGCGTTCTCAAACAGGCCGACCCGGCGCTGGTCGACCCGGGACTGACGGCCCAGATGGAATGCCTGCTGGACGAAGTCGTGATCGGCAAACAGCAGATGGTCGGCGCGATTGACGCTGTTTGCGATGTTGCACAACGCATTATCGGTAAGCTTAGGGAAGGAGCGGATGCTGGAGGACCAGCATTGCTCGGCGCTGCGATTAGCGGTGACGCAGGTGAGCGTCCCCCAACGCCTGCGATGAAACGCTTTGCCGACAGCATTGCCCGGCAGAAGAGAATCAAGCCTCCGCCTGGCTATATGAAATCTGGATCTGTCTGCCGCGCATTCCTGGACCAGCACGCGCACAAGAAATCCGACGTTGCAACGTCTGGAGCGCCTGGCGTCAAACCAGCAAGTCCCGCACAAATCTTACTTGCCGAGAAGATTGCGCGCGAGAAAGGCGCCGTCATTCCCGACGGGACCAAGGCCAGCTCGGTCGCTGTGTCTGCATGGATCGAATCGAACCAGCGCAATGAGCGTGGCAAGGGTCGTCGCAAGACCGCCGACAACACCACGCGATCAAAGGGTCCTGAATTGAGCGCGTCGACGAAGAAGCCTCGGAAAAAGAAAGCTGACGCCGTTGCGGCTCCACCAACCTCTGCTCGGCAGAATTTGGACGCCGATACACCACTGCGAATTCCCTACGGCAACAAGGAGGACGCTCTGAGACTTGGCGCGCGTTATCGATCAGGGGGATGGTATGCGCCGCCTGGAGTGGAGCTAGGCGCCTTCGCAGAGCGCGGATGGCTATAACGCCGGGCTGTACTTACCGTAAACTCAATCCGACTGGCGCCAAGGCGCACCCCACAAGGCGCGAAACTCGAACTGATCTGGTGGTCGCTCCACCAGCACCCATTCGACGAATGACCGGACTCGACCCAGGGTGTGTGAAAACTCGGGCGATCTTTCCGCCGTGCCAATTTTGGTCGAAATTTCGCCGGTTCTCGTCGATCAGCAGTGCGCTGATCACCAAAAATCACTCTGCGCGCGCCGATTTTCGCGAGATTGCGGAGTTTTCACACGGCCTCGACCCAAAGCTGCCCTTTTCCAAATGTCTGACTTCGGCGAAGAGAGAACCGATGACGACACGCATTGATCCAACGCCCGCGAGTGACCAGCAGGTGCGCGCGTTGTTGGAGCGTCACAAATGCCCGGCGCCGCTCCACGAAGTGCGCACACGGCCTCAGCAACATCGCGACGCCGGTCGGCACGCGTCACGATAAGCCCTTGCCTTCCCTGCGCAGGCCGGATTTCAGGATAAAGCGCAATCCAGAAAGAATGGGCTGGTCGGCGCAGCGGGTGGCCTGATCAGCGGCCTCCCATTCTTCATCCGCCGCACGGCGGGAGAAATTTTTCACAATATTCGCAACAAGGACGCCGGCTGGAATGTCCCGACGACGCGCGGCGGCCGCGACGTCTCGCGCGAAGTCGCCGCCAATCGAGGCGAGCGCGGCCCGAGCAATGTGAGCGTTCGAACATGTGTGAACAATCTCTCGCATGATCATGGACGTCTTCCCTTTCTGCGTTCAGCGCAGACGCTATGTGCGGCCACATTGGATCGCTGTGCGATCGCCTTCCGGCTCGCCGTTTTGCTCACGGCGCTACGGCTTACCTGACTGAGTGCGGCGAAAAAACATCGCCGTCGTCTGGGCCGAGCGCTGCTAGAGCTTGCTTAAACAAGATCGGTTGAGTTAAGAACCACACCACGCTCCAAAGCGCGCAAATTATACCATCGACCATATCGACATAGTTAAATCGATCATATCGATTCACGGTTTCGTCATTTATATGACAAAAATAATGTTCAACGTCCGGCAATTTGCCCACACTTGTCATAAATAATATTACTTAATCAAATGCACGATTTACCTCTACGCCTTCTATACTGAACCGACGCTTGGAAATGTCAATACGATTTCCTCGTGATGGAGTGCGGCTCGAAAAGAAGCGGCGGCCGGAAAAATCTGCTGGCTTAGTTCCGCTCGGGCTTCTGCACCGCCTCGATCTGCTTCTTCACCGGCTCGAAAGCCGCGGTGAACACGGCGGCAGTCAATTGGGCAATGCGCTGGCTATCACGGACAGCGGCTTCGACGCCATCCTTGATCAACCTCCGCTGTAATTCGATGAACTCTGCTGGGTTCT
>JBEKSH010000050.1:0-8849 GCA_049517235.1 Roseiarcus sp.
CGGCGCTGCCGCCGGTCCTGGCGATCCTGTCTACCATCGCGTTCAGCCTGCTGTTTGGTCCTGCGGCGGTGTTGCTGGCGGCCCCGCTTACGCTGCTGCTGCTGCTGCTGGTGGTGGTCGAGGCGCCATACGTCGAAGAAAGCCTCGGCGAACCGGCGAAGGCCGCGGATTCGGTGAGCGGATTCATTTCGGGCAAGGCGCGAAGTGGGGCGAGCCCTCGGCCTGACGCGCGACCGCCGGCCGTCGCCGCTCCCTCGGAACGCGGCCTCGCCTCTCGTGAAACTGCCGAACGTCTGCGCCCGCCGCACGAGGCGGCCGCTGCGGCGCCGAAACGCGCCGTCGGCCCCGGTCACGTCCCGTCGCCGGCGCGCTTGTGCACGTCGGACAACGATTGGCGGCGCCTGCGAAGGCGCGCAAGGCTGCCGAACAGGCTTTCCGTCATGTTCAGTTGGAGACTCGCGGCGGCGATAAGCAGAATGAGACCGCCGGCCAGCGCATGATAGGCGTTGGCGTATTCGGCCAAATTGCTGTCAGGCGCGGCAAGCGACGGGGGCGTCCACCCAAGGAAAGTGCCGAGCTTCCCCTCAAGACTGGCGAGCAGCCATCCGGAAAATGGCTGGATCAAAAGAAGGGCGTACAACACGGCCTCGCGAATTTGGCGGGAATCGCGAAACCTTTTTGCCGCCGGACGCCTCGAATGGCGCTTGGAGAACCATCGGGCGGCGAACATGGCGACGAGCGCGACGAACGAAAACAATCCAAACCACTCGTGCCAAAGCAGGCTGAGCTGTCGCACGCGATCGGACGTCGCCTCCTCGCCCACCAAGGCCAGAACGAATGATGCGGCGAACAACGCTATCGCTATCCAAAAAAGCAAATCCGCCAGATGCCGGCGCATGCGTCCGCTCTCGTCTCATACAATCCCACAAAAGCATAGCGTCGGCCTCGAGCAGCCACCTTGACGCAAATCATCCCGTGGCGTGGCCATCGGAATTCGCGCCGCCCCTTCTGGGCGGCCGCGCCTCGCCGGCGCGGCCCTTTGCATCGGTGTTTGTTTGGCGCGCGAAGCTCCGCGGCGCAGCCCGGCTTTGACGCCGAGCCCGGCGATGGCATGCGCGGGCCGCGATGCTGAACGCGCCGCTGAAACCCCCGGCTCGGCCTCCCGTAAAGGAGGCAGCCTGTCGGGTCCTCATCGTTCCCGCGGACAAGGATCGTCGGGAGTTCTCCATGGCTCCCGGCGGTCCTTCTCGCCAGGCCATCGGATCGCAGGCGCCGACGAAAGACGAAGGCGAGTTGCGATTGCTGGCGCCAGGACCGAACTTGACTGATTGCAGATCAGTCAACTCTCCATATCGAGGAAATGCGCGGACACAACCGGCAGTGCAAACGGATGAAGTCGGTCCTGTCGCCGCGACGCCGCAAGTCCGCCTTCGCGGTCCCGACGATTTCGATTGGCCGCCCCGCGCCTCTTCAAGCGTTGCGCTGATCAGCCTGTTCGCGCAGGAGCGCGCGAAGGAGATCGGGCTCCCATGGCGTTGCGACCCAAGTGAGCAGGCGTCTCGATCGCTGGATTGCTTCGCTCCGCTCGCAATGACGAGGCGGCAAGTTTCCGCCGCCTTGACCTTGCTAAGCCTCACCCCTCCGTCACCTTCGCGATCGGCGGCTGGAAGGCGAGGCCCATGTCCCAGGGGAAATAGATCCAGGTGTCCTGCGAGACTTCGGTGACGAACGTGTCGACCAGCGGCCGGCCGAGCGGCTTGGCGTAGACCGTGGCGAAATGCGCCCTCGGCACCATTTCGCGCACGATGCGCGCCGTCGCGCCAGTGTCGACGAGGTCGTCGATGACCAGCACGCCCGATCCGTCGCCCAGTTTCACGACGTCGGGCGAAATGCCCTTGAGCACCTGCAGGCCGCCCTGCGTCTTGTAGTCGTGATAGGAGGCGATGCAGACGGTCTCGATGATGCGGGTGCCGAGCTCGCGCGCGACGATCGCCGCCGGCACCAACCCGCCGCGCGTCACCGTGACGATCGCCTCGAACGGCCCGACGCCACTGAGGCGCCAGGCGAGCGCGCGCGCGTCGCGGTGAAACTGATCCCAGGAGACGGGAAAGGCCTTTTGCTGCGGGTCGGTCATGGCGGCTCCGTTGATTGCTTGGCGGGAGCGACTAGATAGCAAGCGGCGGCGCGGGCGGCGAGCGGGCGGCCGCTTTCGTCAACAGGCGTTACAACGGTTTGTCCTCGGCGGCGAGGCGCGCGAGCATCGCGCCGATCGCCTCGCGCGCCGCCGCGATCTTTGCGGCGTCCTTGCCGCGCACCACGATCTGGTTGCGAAAGCGCCCGTCGAGGAAAGCGGGATAGGAGCCGATCGTCACCGCCGGATGCGCCGCGGCGATCTCGCCGAGCGCGGTGCCGTAGCGCCCTTCGGGTATCCCGCCCGCTTCAACGGTCTCGGCGATCATCTTCTCGCCGGTTTCGAGCCGCGGGGCGGCGAAGTCGAGCATCGCCTGCATGACGCTGGGCACGCCGGCCATCACGATGACGTTGGCGAGCCGGAATCCCGGCGCCTTGGAGATCGGGTTTTCGACCAGCTCGGCACCGGCGGGAATGCGCGCCATGCGCCGGCGCGCCGCCGTCAGATCGCCGGGCCGATAGCGCTCCATCATCATCGCCAGCGCGCGCGGATCCTCGTCGATTGCGACGCCAAACGCCTTGGCGACCGCGTCGGCGGTGATGTCGTCATGGGTCGGGCCGATGCCGCCCGTGGTAAATACGTTAGTATAGCGGGCGCGAAACGCGTTGAGCGCCGCGACGATCTCCGCCTCGATGTCGGGCACGACGCGCGCCTCGCGGAGGTCAATGCCGATGTTGGTCAAATATTCCGCGATATAGCCGACGTTGCGGTCCTTGGTGCGGCCGGAGAGGATTTCGTCGCCGATGACAAGAACGGCGGCGGTGATCGTTTTGCCTGGCTCGTTCATCGGTCCTCCATCCTTTCAGACTTTCTCATAGGCGACGTTTTCGTTGGTGCGCAGGATTTGGCGATAGCCCAGCGCGCGCAGGCGCTGCTCCAATTGGACGCCGCCGCGCAGCAGCGCAAATTCCATGATGATGAGGCGCGGCCACAGCGACGGCGGCGCGTCACGAAAGAACGGGTCGAGCACAAGGTCCTCGGCGCCCTCGATGTCGAGCTTGATCGCATCGACCCGCTCATAGCCTTCCTCGATCAGGATCGACAACAGGCTCTTGGCCGGCACGCGCAATCGCGCGCCGCGCGCATCCGCGCTGACCACCCGCACCGAAGCCTCGCCGCGATTGCGGGCGTTCATGAACAGCGTGATCTCGCCGTCGCGATCGGCGAGCGCGCAAGAGACGGCTTTGACATTGGCGAAGACATTCTGGCGGATGTTGTAGACGAGGCGCTCAAACACCTCCGGCAGCGGCTCGACCGCCAGGATGCGCGCGCGGGCCCCCGCGTGAGCCGCCACGAACAACGCGTAGCCGCCGACGCTCGCCCCGATGTCGAGAAAAACAAAATCGCCGCGCAAGCGCTCGGCGAGCAAGGCGCGTTCTTGCGGATCGAAATATTGCGGCGTGAACAGCAGGCGCTTTTCGGCGACGTTGTTATAGGGATAGAGCCGCATTTTCGCGCCCACCGACTCGACGTCGACAGGAACCCCGCCAAGCGTCTTGATCGCGATCGAGCGAAGGAAGAACGCCGTCCGCTTGCCGAGCCAGCCGGCCGAGCAATGGCGCGTCGCGCGCAGGATCATCGCGCAAACGCCCGTTGGCGCATAACGCCCGTAGGGCGAGGGATCGACGGCGACGGCTTGGCGCATGAGGCTCGGAACGGGGCTCGGGCGGGTCGCCCTGATCGCAATAGCACACGCGGCGAGCATACGGCGCAACGTACGACCTCGCGGCGACATTTTCAAGCGAGTCTCCTGGCTCACGACGTGTGAAACGCGCCGACGGACGCGGATTGTTTCATCGTTTGCTTGAAGGCGATCGACGGCCATCGGGCGCTGACGCCGGCGCCAGCCTCAGAGGCATCCGAGCCGGGTGAGCGCGAGGCCGCGCTATGGGGCGGCGAGCCGGCGCGCCGCGGCCTCGACGAGCCTTTCGCGCTCGGCCCTGACCGCCGCGCCGCGTTGGCGAAGCGCCGCCACGACTGCGCGGGGCGCGGTTTCCGGCGAGCCGGCATTGAACGGCGGCTCGGGCGCATATTCGAGATTGAGCTGGATCGCCTGCGCCGTCTCGACCCCTGCGAACTCGGCAACCAGGGCCAGAGCAAAGTCGATCCCGGCCGTCACGCCGCCGCCGGTCATCAGATTGCCGTCGCGCACGACCCTGCCGTGCGTCGGAATCGCGCCGAAGGCGGCGAGCAGGTCGTGCGACGCCCAATGGGTGGTCGCGCGCTTGCCGCGCAGCAGGCCCGCCGCGCCGAGCACCAGCGCGCCCGTGCACACCGAGGTCACGAAACGCGCCGCCGCCGCCTGACGCCGCAAGAAGCCGAGAACCGCCTCGTCGACGAGCAGCGGGTTGATTCCGACGCCGCCGGGCGCGCAGACGACGTCGAGCGGTGGGCAATCGTCGAAGGCGGCGTCGGGCTCCAGCCGCAGCCCGGTCGAGGAAAGCACGGGTTCGCGGCTCTTCCACACCAGGCGGACGCGCGCCTGCGGCCAGCTGGCGAAGACCTCGTAAGGCCCCGTCAGGTCCAATTGTTGCACATTGGGAAATACGACAAGGCCGATTTCGACGGGCATGATCTTTTCCTCGACGCCGGTTGGAATGCGCTTGGCTTCGATCAGGTTAGTCGGCTATCGTTTGGCGGAAATGACAGATAACCCACATTTTGCGTCAAACCGCCCGCGGCGCGTCGAAATCCTCGCCTTCGAGATGGTGCAATTGCTCGACGTCGCCGGTCCCCTGCAGGTGTTCGCGACGGCCAACGATCTCGCGGCGCAGCGCCGGTCGTCCGCCCCCTATGCGCTCGACGTCGTTGCGCGAGAGGCGCCGAGCGTCAGGACTTCCGCGGGTCTCGGCCTCGTCGTCGCGCCTCTTCCGCCTGCGCACAGCGCGGTGGACACGCTGATCGTCGCCGGAGGCTTCGGCGTCAACGCCGCGCGTGAGGACGAGGCCTTGCTGGCCTGGCTGCGCGAACGAGCGCCGCGGGCGCGCCGCCTCGCCTCGGTCTGTTCGGGCGCGTTGCTGCTCGCCGCCGCCGGCCTGCTGGCGGGGCGCCGCGCGACGACGCATTGGACACGCTGCGCGGAGCTGGCGCGGCGGCACCCCGACGTGATTGTCGAGAGCGATCCGATCTTCATCCGCGACGGCGATGTCTGGACCTCGGCGGGCATTACCGCAGGAATCGACCTGGCGCTCGCTTTGGTCGAGGAGGATCTCGGGCGGCGGACGGCGCTCGCCGTGGCGCGCCAGCTGGTGGTTTTCCTCAAGCGCCCCGGCGGTCAGGCGCAATTCGGCACGGCGCTGTCGCTGCAACATGGCGACGACAGTTTTGGCGACCTGCACGCCCGGATAAGCCAGAATCTGAGCGCCGATTTGTCGATTCCCAGCATCGCCGCCCGCGCGGGTATGAGCGATCGCACCTTCCTGCGCCGCTACAAACAGGCGACGGGCTGCACGCCGGCCAAAGCGATCGAACGGTTGCGCGTAGAGGCGGCGCAACGCAGGCTCTGCGATTCGCGCGAGCCGATCAAGCGCATCGCGGCGCGTTGCGGCTTCGGCTCCGAAGAGACCATGCGCCGCAGTTTCGCTCGGATCGTCCGCGTTGCGCCCCAGGACTACAGGGAACGCTTTTCCCTCTGACGGGACCCCGCGCGCCTCGGCTGAATGGCGAAGAATCCTCGCTACAGACCGCCGAGAACGGCCAGAAAGGCGTCGTTGGATTCATCGATCGCCCGCCGAGTGGATGCGGTGTCGACGACGGTGAGAATGTAAACGCCGCCTTCCGGCTGCTTTTCGAGCGCGAAGGCGATCTTTTCGAACGCCTGCTGCGGACGCGTCGGATTTTCATAGAGAAAGACCTGGAACGGCTCCTTGCCGCCGCCGCGAGCCACCGTCCCCATCGGGGTGATCCGCCCCTGCGGCTCCGATTTTCGCCACAGATCCTGATTCTTCTTGATATTTTCGTCCAATGTCTCGGGGCCGGGATGCAGCGACGTCTGAACGTAGATCAGCGGGTCGGCGGGACCGAGTTCGGGTTTGTCGGGCGTGAACATCGTCACGAGTTTTTGTTCACCGAGGGTCTTGTCCTCAACCCAGCCTTTCGGAGCTTTGACGGTCGACTGGTACCATGCGCACAGCTTCTGGCCGGGGCACATGACCATCATCTTTCGAACGTCGGCCGACCCGGCCCCCGGGTGAAGCGCCGCCATCGCCGCCGCGATGGCCAGCGTCCGACAGGGCTTGCGCAGGAATTCGAGCATGTGACGCCAGCCTCCATAAAGTTCGACCGTCAATCGTCCGCGGCCGCGCGGCGAGAGCTGCGAGGCCGAAGGTCTCCTCGAGCGGTTTGCGCGGAGCGTCTTGTCCGGACGCCAAGATAACCCTGCGCCCTCAAGTCGCTTGGCTGGATCGAGACAGCCTCGCAGATTTTCAACCCATCATTCGCCAACAGGACTATTTTAGGCGTCGCCAGGAGTTTTCTCCAGCGCCGAACCTGGGCGCCAAGGGCGATTTCGTCGCCCTATTATCTCAAGCGCGCATTCCCGCCTTGCGAACAGGCGCGGGCGTATTAGATTGGGTTGGTCTTCCGGCGTTTCCGCCCCAATTTGCCGCCATGGTCCTTGAGATGACTTTCGTCGATTCCGCCCTTTTGCAAGGCCGCAAGACCGGCCACATCAAGTTGCACGGCCCGGAGGATTTCGCGGCGATGCGCAAGGCGGGCGCGCTGACCGCCGAGGCGCTCGACCTGTTGTGCGAGCGGGTCCGCCCCGGCGTGACGACGGCGGCGCTCGACAAGTTCGCGTTTGAATTTGCGATGGATCACCACGCCTATCCCGCCCCGCTCAATTACCGCGGCTATCGAAAGTCGATCTGCACCTCGATCAACCATGTCGTCTGTCACGGCATTCCCGACGACAAGCCGCTGCGCGAGGGCGACATCCTCAACATCGACGTGACGCTGATCGTCGAGGGCTGGCACGGCGATTCGAGCCGGATGTACGTCGCGGGGCAGGCGCCGCGGCGCGCGCAGCGCCTGATCGACGTCACCTACGAAGCGATGATGCGCGGCATCGCGGCGGTCAGGCCGGGCGCGACGACCGGCGATATCGGCGCGGCGATCCAAAGCTACGCCGAGCCCGAACGTTGCTCGGTGGTGCGCGACTTTTGCGGCCATGGCCTCGGCCGTCTGTTCCATGACGAACCCAATATCCTGCATTACGGGCGTCGCGGCGAAGGGATTCCGTTGCGCCCCGGCATGTTCTTCACGATCGAGCCGATGATCAACCTCGGCCTGCCCGGCGTCAAAGTGCTGTCCGACGGCTGGACCGCGGTGACGCGCGACCGCTCCTTGTCGGCGCAGTTCGAACACGCGGTCGGCGTCACCGAAAGCGGCGCCGAGATATTCACCTTGTCGCCGCGAGGCTGGGACCGGCCGCCCTATCCCATATGAGCAAGCAATCGGGCGACGCCGAGCCGCCGCATTATTTGGGCCATCGCGAGCGGTTGCGCGTCAGGCTGCGCGAGGCCGGGCCTGACGCCGTCGCCGACTATGAACTGCTCGAACTCGTGCTGTTCCGCGCGATACCGCGACGCGACGTGAAACCGCTCGCCAAGGCTCTGATCGCGCGATTCGGGTCGTTCGCCGAGGCGATCGCCGCCCGGCCCGAAAGGCTCGCCGAAATCGACGGCATGACCGCCGCTTCGATCAACGAATTCAAGATTCTGGAGGCGGGCGCCCGCCGCTTCGCCAAGGGCGCGGTCAACAAGCGGCTGCCGCTCGGCTCGTGGAGCGAAGTCGTCGATTATTGCCGCACGGCGATGGCCTTTTCCGATCGCGAGGAATTTCGTATCCTGTTTCTCGACAAACGCAACGGCCTGATCGCCGATGAAGTGCAGGGCGCCGGGACCGTCGATCATACGCCGGTCTATCCGCGCGAAGTCGTGCGCCGCGCGCTGGAGCTGGCCGCCACCGCCGTCGTGCTGGTCCACAACCACCCCTCGGGCGATCCGACGCCCTCGACCGCCGACGTCAAGATGACTTTGGACATTATCGCGCTCGCGTCCCCGTTCGGCGTCGCCATCCACGATCATCTGATCGTGGGGCGCCACGGGCACGCCTCATTGCGCGGCCTGCGATTGATCTAAAGACCGTCCCGCCGGCTTCAACCGACGTGAGAGCGGACCCGTCGATTACTGCAGCAGCATCTCGGCGCCCACGTTGCGAATTTCAGCCGGCTTGATGAGAGAAGTGTGGGCGACGCGCACCGAATGCAGCGGCCCGTCGAGCCGGTCGCGCCAGAAGGCGAGAAACTTCATCAGCGCCGGAAATTTCGGCGCCAGATCGTAATCCTGCCAGACATAGGTTTGCAGCAGGGCGGGGTGATCGGGAAACCTGTAGAGGATTTCCGCCGTCGTGAGGCTGAACCCTTCGAGCTGACGCACGAAGTCTGGAGAAGCGACCAAACGAGCCATGTTGCGAACCTCCGTCCTCATGAGATCGGCGCCCGTCGCGCCCGGCCTCGCGAGGCATGGGGACGCCGAAGAGCCTATTGCGCGCCGGAAAGGTTAATCCGGCGTTAACCAGACGCAAGCGCGCTGCGAACAGCGATCATGCAATTTGCGCGCCGCCGCCGGCTGCTTGGCGCCGCAATTCACGGGCCGGC
>JBEKSH010000051.1:0-8808 GCA_049517235.1 Roseiarcus sp.
GCGATCAGCGTCATCAATCGGCGCAACCCGGCCATTCGGGCGCGCCTGGGCGAACAAATCCGTTCCGGCGCCGCGATCATCCTCCCTGTCATAGCGCTGTTCGAGATGCGATACGGGAACGCAAAGAGCAACCGCCAGGCCAACTCGGAGCGGCTCCTGGAAGAATTCTTGGCGTCGGGGATCGCGGTCGCTCCGTTCGAGCCGGAAGACGCGCGCCATTCCGGCGAGATTCGCGCCTATCTCGAAGGTTTGGGCACGCCCATCGGCTATTATGATTACCTCATCGCCGGGCAAGCGCGCCGCCGGAAAGCCATTCTCGTAACCGCGAATGGTCGCGAATTCGAGCGCGTGCCGGGGCTGATCGTGACGGATTGGGCGGCGTGAGCGACGCGGGCGCTGGCGGTGGACAACGACGAAACGAAGGGGCTTTGGCCGCTGTCGTCGCGGCGACGCCGCGCAGCGCCGACCGCAAATTAATCGATCTTACATGTTCCATTGGACGCGCGGCGGGCGCGGCCGTAAACATCGCCATGCGGCGATGGAGTTACGTCTATGCGCAAGTCGATGATGCAATTGCCAGGGATGACGATGGCCCTAATTGTCGGCGTCGCCGCCGCGGCGCCGCCCGCGCTCGCGCACGGCTATTGCCATTGGCGCCACCCTCGTCACGTCGCCGCGGCGTTTGCTCACACCCATTGGGCCCATGCCCGCTGGGCCTATAACGGCTGGGGGCCGGGCGTCGGCTTCGAGCCCGTAACCGGCGTGACGGTGTTTCATCCGCCGGCCTATAACCACCCCTATTATTATGGCGGCGGCCCCTATGGCATTTGCGGCAGCACCCGGCCGATCCTGGACGCCAGCGGCAATATTGTGGGCTGGCAAGCCGTCTATATCTGCTGATGCGTCCGGCCCGTCGCCCGGCGGCGGGGTCCGCCTTAGCGCGTGCGGCGGCGGATTTCGCCCGCTTCACGCCGCCGCGGCCGCCCGGTCGCTCGTCGCGCGATAGGACAAAGCCTCCGCGAGATGCGGGCGGCGCACGGCGCCGCCGCCTTCGAGATCGCTTAAGGTCCTCGCCAGCTTGAGCACGCGGTGATAGCCGCGCGCCGACAGGCGCATCCGCTCGGCGGCCTCGCGCAGCAGGGCGAGCGCGCCGCCGTCGAGCTCAGCGACCTGTTCGACGGCGCCGGCGGGCGCCGCCGCGTTGCAGCCGACCCCGGCAAGGCCGAGCGCGCGGTAGCGCGCGCCCTGGATTTCACGCGCCGCCGCGACCCGCGCCGCCACTTCGGCCGAACCCTCGGCCGGGGCGGGCAACAGCAGATCGGCCGCCGTCACCGGCGGCACGTCGATCGTCAGGTCGAAACGATCGAGCAGCGGGCCTGACAGCCGCGACTGATATTGCGCGACGCAGCGCGTATTGGGGCCGCGCGCGCACGCATAGCCCGGCTCGCTGGCGTGGCCGCACCGGCAAGGGTTCATCGCCGCCACGAGCTGAAAGCGCGCGGGATAGACGATGCGGTGGTTCGCCCGCGCGATCGCCACCTCGCCGCTCTCGATCGGCTGGCGCAGGCTGTCGAGCGCTTGGGGCTGGAACTCCGGCAATTCGTCGAGAAACAGCACGCCCTGATGGGCGAGCGAAATCTCGCCCGGCTTGGCGTGAACGCCGCCGCCGACCAGCGCCGCCATCGACGCGGAATGATGGGGCGCGCGGAACGGGCGCCGGTCGGTCAGCGCGCCGCCCGCCAGATGGCCGGCGATCGAATGGATCATCGAGACTTCCAGCAATTCGCGCGGGGTCAGCGGCGGCAGGATCGAGGGCAGCCTTTGCGCGAGCATCGACTTGCCGGCGCCCGGCGAGCCGCCCATCAGCAGGTTGTGGCCGCCCGCCGCCGCCACTTCCAGCGCGCGCTTGGCGCTTTCCTGGCCGCGGATGTCGCGCATGTCCGGCAAAGCGAGGCCGGCGGCGCGCATGGCGGGCTCGGGCCGCGCCAGAACCTGCGTCCCCTTGAAGTGATTGGCGAGCTGGATGAGCGAGCGCGGCGCCAAGATGTCGAGATCGGCGGAGGCCCAGGCGGCCTCGGCGCCGCAGGCGGCCGGGCAGATCAGGCCGCGGCCGTGCGCATTGGCGCCGATCGCCGCCGGCAATACGCCGGCCACCGCGCTGACCGTTCCGTCGAGCGCCAGTTCGCCGATCACCGTATAGCCGGCCAGCGCGTCGGGCGGGATCGCGCCGATCGCCGCCATCACGCCGAGCGCGATCGGCAGGTCGTAATGGCTGCCCTCCTTGGGCATGTCGGCGGGGGCGAGATTGACGGTGATCCGCTTGGCCGGCAAAGCCAGGCCCGAGGCGATCAGCGCGGCGCGCACGCGCTCGCGCGATTCGGCGACCGCCTTGTCGCCGAGGCCGACGATCATGAACGCGACGTTGCCGCTGGCGATCTGCACCTGAACGTCGATCGGGCGCGCCTCGACGCCCTCGAAGGCCATTGTCGATACGCGCGCGACCATGCCCGTCCCCCGGCTCGCTTAAGCATGCGGTGCGCCGTCAGGCGGACGGCGCTATGGGGAACATTTGCAGAACATAGGCGACAAGGCAAGCGAAATTGCGGGGCCGGCGGCGAAGTTTGGAAGTGCAACCATCGAGGGGCGCGGATGCGCCCGCGGTCGCGATGTCGCCATTAAAGCTAACGGGCAGATCACCAGCGTCAACCGGATCACGAGCGAGCCGGCATGAGAGGTGGCAGGGATCGAGAAGTGGAGGAAAGCCGCGCGACTGGGCGGCCTGAAGCCGAGCGAGGCCTGACCACCCGTCAACGTCGCCAGCCGACCTTCCCAAGGCGATGGGAGAGACAATTTGACGTTCATTGCAGCAGGCTGTCATGGCGGCCCGGCTTGACACAGGTCATTGCCGATCCCGCATGGCGGTCCATCATCATAAATAGTCAGAGGCGGAGTGCGCGCCCGCAGGGCGCGAGCATTCAGGAGGGAACAATGATGAATTTGAAAGGTTGCGCCGCCGCTTTGGCGCTCGGAGTGATCGCCCTCGGTGGAACGGCGCACGCTCAGGACAAGGGCACGATTGGCATTGCGATGCTCATGTCGTCGGGGCGCTGGCTCGCCGATGGTGACAACTTGGTCAAGGAGCTGCAAGCCAAGGGTTATAAGACCGACCTGTATTATGACGGCTATAGCGCTGCCGCTCAGCGCGCTCAGGTTGAGAACATGATCGCCAATAAGGAAAAGGTCCTAGTGATCGCCGCCTTGGATGGCTCGACGCTATCGGACACCCTGCAAAAGGCGGCTGACGCAGGCATCAAGGTCATTGCCTATGATCGCCTGATCACGGGCTCGCCCAACGTCGACTATCAGGCCACCTTCGACAATTTCCAGGTCGGCGTTCTCCAAGCAACGAGCATCGTCCATGGCCTTGGGCTCGACGCCGGCAAGAACGGCCCCTTCAATGTCGAAATCTTCGGCGGTTCTCCCGGCGACAACAACGCCCTCTTCCTATACCACGGCGCGATGTCTGTCCTTCAGCCCCTGATCGACAGCGGCAAACTCGTCGTGCAGAGCAAGCAGATGGACATGGACAAGGTCGCGACCCCAGATTGGAACGGCTTTACCGCAATGGGGCGCATGGGTAGCATCCTCAGGGCCTATTACAAACAGAACCACGTCGACGCCGTTCTCTCGCCCTATGACGGTATAAGCCTCGGCATCATTTTCGCCCTCAAGGACGTCCACTATGGCTCCGAGGACCTGCCGATGCCGATTGTCACCGGCCAGGACGCGGAAGTGGATTCGGTCAAGTCCATCATCGCGCATGAGCAGTATTCGACGGTCTTCAAGGACACCCGGGAACTCGCCAAGGTCGCGGCGGGAATGGTCGACGCGATGGTTTCGGGCGGCAAGCCGGAAGTCAACGATACAAAGACCTATAACAATGGCGTCAAGGTCGTTCCTACTTACCTCGTAAAGCCCATCA
Source organism: Roseiarcus sp. (assembly GCA_049517235.1). GTDB lineage: Bacteria > Pseudomonadota > Alphaproteobacteria > Rhizobiales > Beijerinckiaceae > Roseiarcus. The sequence goes on from JBEKSH010000051.1 coordinate 3,983, forward strand.
CAGTGGACGCCAGCAATTGGAAAGCCGTGCTGATCGACAGCGGCTATTACAGGCCCGAACAATTCTAGCCAACCGGCCAACCGTTGCGTGACACGCCGACGCAAATCCGCCGTCGTCGCCATCGCCAAAGCCAGGGGCCTTACGATGCGATGGAGGCGCATTTCGGCCGACCGCTGACGCGCCGCGAGATTGCAATTCGGCCGGTACGGCTTGCTAGCGAACCCGTCGACGCGCTCGAACGCAATAAGGGCCGCGCCCTCGCCGGCGCGGCTCCCCTGACGCGGCTTTGCGCCGCCCGTTCCGCCCTTATTCCCTGAAAAACGCCAGCAGGTCGGCGTTGAGCTGGTCCTTGTGCGTGAAATACAGGCCGTGCGGGGCGCCCGGATAGACCTTCAGTTGGGCGCCCTCGATCGCCGCCGCCGAAGCGCGGCCGCTGATCTCGAAAGGCACGATCTGGTCGTCGTCGCCGTGGATGACCAGGGTCGGCACGTCGAACGCCGGCAGATCGTCGCGAAAATCGGTCTCGGAAAACGCGCCGACGCAATCGAGCGTGCCCTTGAGCGAGGCCTGCAGCGCCAGAAACAGCGTCCAGTCGAGGGCGCCCTGCGAGACTTTTGCGCCCGGCCGGTTGGCGCCGGTGAACGCCTTGCCGAAATCGGCGAAGAATTGCGGCCGGTCGGCGGCGATGCCGGCGCGGATGCCGTCGAACACCGAGCGATCGACACCCTGCGGATTGTCGGCGCTCTTCATGAGGAACGGCGGAACCGCGCTCACCAGCACAGCCTTGGCGACGCTGTCCGTTCCGTAACGCCCGATATAACGGGCGACTTCGCCTCCGCCCATCGAGAAGCCGACCAGAATGACGTCTTCCAGTTCGAGCGCGTCGATCAGGTCCGAAAGATCCGCGGCGAACGTGTCGTAATCATAGCCTTCCCACGGCTGGTCCGAGCGGCCAAAACCGCGCCGGTCATGGGCGATGCAGCGGAACCCCTCGGCGGCGAGGAAGTTCATCTGGTATTCCCACATGTCGGCGTTGAGCGGCCAGCCGTGGCAGAACACCACCGGCTGTCCGCTTCCCCAGTCCTTGTAGTAGATCTCCGTCCCGTCATCGGTCTCGATCATCGCCATCGGTCGATCTCCTTCGCGTGGGTTGACAAGGGCGGCCCGCATGGTTGCAAACCATGCGCTCTCGTCATGGAAGCCCCCCGCGGGCGGTCCCTGTCGCAGGAACATTCGCGTTATCGCAGGAATATTTGTCGCCAACAATAACGGCGGCCCGAAGGCCGGGGCGCCGGGTTCGGGCGCCCGTTTCCGCCGCGGCCATATTGCGCCGGCCATCCGTTCGTTGCGAAGGTGAGCGGTGTTGCGCCGGGGCGCCACAGGGAGCGTCCCCGATCCCGGCGCCTGGCGGAGGCTTTGATGGCGCGCACGGATTTTTCGAGCCCGCGCTTGTATGTCGAGGCGCCGCTGAACGAGGGCGCCAGCGTCGCCTTGTCGCCGCCGCAGACGAACTATCTCGTCAACGTGCTGCGCCTGCGCGATGGCGCGCGCGTCCTGGTGTTCAACGGCCGCGACGGCGAATTTGCGACGCGCCTGCGGGTCGCGGCGCGCAAGGGCGCCGCGCTGGTCGTCGGCGCGCGCGAGCGAGCGCAGGAATTTGCGCCCGACCTCGACTATCTCTTTGCGCCGCTCAAGCACGCGCGTCTCGACTACATGGCGCAAAAGGCGGTGGAGATGGGCGCGCGCCGCCTGCGGCCGGTGATGACCCGCCGCACGCAGGCGAGCCGCGTCAACCTCGATCGGCTGCGCGCCAATGCGCAGGAGGCGGCCGAGCAATGCGGAATCATCTGGCTGCCGGAAATAATGGCCGAGCAGCCGCTCGACGCCGTTCTCGCCGATTGGCCGGCGCAAAGACTGCTGATCTTCTGCGACGAGGATGCGCCGCAGGCCAATCCGATTTCCGCGCTCGCCGGCCGGGCGGCGCCGGGCGGCGTCGCGCTGCTGATCGGGCCCGAGGGCGGCTTCGACGACGCGGAGCGTGCGGCCATATTACGCGCGCCCAATGTCCTGCGCCTGTCGCTTGGGCCGCGCATCCTGCGCGCCGACACCGCCGCGGTGGCGGCGATGGCGCTGATCCAGGCGCAACTGGGCGACTGGCGGTGAGCGGGGCCGCTGTGGCGCCGCCGCCACGCGGCCGATTTGACGGCGAAAGACCGCGCGCCGCCGCGAAGTCGCCACGAAGGCGATTCAAGTGTGACGCTTAAAGAGCCGTGAGATTCGTTTTGGCGTTCGGGGCTTGTGGCATGAATCGTTGGGGTCCGGGTTTGGCGTTGGCGTTGCTCTTCTCGCAAGGGGTTGTCGCCGGCGATCTTCCATCGTCGGCGCAGACCGCCAAGACCCGCGCCAACGCGCATTGCGCCGCCTTGGGCGAAGGATTCCTGCCGGTCGGCGGATCGGACGCCTGCGTGAGGATCAGCGGGCATATCAGCGCCGGCGCGGGCTTCGGCGCGGGCGCGGCGCGCGGCGATTCTTCGAGCCTCAACTTCGACCCGGGTCCGCCCAATGGCCTCGGCGCCGTGGCGGCGGCGGCCGGCGATTGGCGATTCGACACGCCGAACGGACCCGGCCGCGTCTATCTCGATGTCGGCAATAGCGCCAATTCGCGCTGGGCGATCGACGCTCAGTAGCGGGCCTGCGTGAAAACGGGGTCGACCACGCCGCCCCATTCGCCCTCGAAGCGCGCGATCCAGTCTTGCGCCGCGACGCGGCCTGTTTCGACAATGTTGTCGAGCGGATCGAGATAGACCGTCTCGTCGCGCCCCGCGTCGTCCAGCCGCGCGCGCCTCGTCAGGCCGGCGCGCGCGATCGACAATATTTCGCGCCCGACCTCGGCGAGGCCGCGGCCGGCGATCTTAGCGCCGAGGGCGAGGCGCGGCACGTCGTCGCGCAGCTTCTGGCGCTCGGCGGCGCTCCAGTTCCTGACCACATCAAAGGCGGCGTCGAGCGCGCCGGAATCGTAATAGAGCCCGACCATCAAAGCCGGCAGCGCGGCGATCCGCGCCGCCGGCCCCTCATCGGCGCCGCGCACTTCGAGATAACGCTTGAGGCGGACTTCGGGAAAAAGCGTCGAGAGATGGTTGACCCAATCCGATATCGTCGCGCGCTCGCCCGGCAGCGCGTCGAGGCGCCCCGCCAGCAGATCGCGAAAGCTGGCGCCGGCGACGTCATGATAATGGTCGCCGCGCTTGACGAAATACATCGGCACGTCGAGCGCATAATCAACATAGCGCTCGAAACCCATGCCGGCCTCGAAGGCGAAAGGCAGCATCCCGGCGCGCGCGTTATCGGTGTCGCGCCAGATTTCCGAACGCGCGGAAAGAAAGCCGTTGAGCTTGCCCTCGGTGAACGGCGAATTGGCGAACAGCGCCGTCACCAGAGGTTGCAGCGCGAGCCCGACGCGCAGCTTCTTGACCATGTCGGCTTCGCTTGAAAAGTCGAGATTGGACTGCACCGTCGCGGTGCGAAACATCATATCGAGGCCGCGCGTCCCCACTTTGGGCATATAGCGCGCCATGATCTGGTAACGGCGCTTCGGCATCACCGGCGTTTGCGCCAGCGTCCATTTCGGGCTCATGCCGAGCGCCAGGAAACCGATGCCGAGCGGTTCGGCGATCTCGCGCGTCAGGCGCAGATGGGCGTCGAGTTCCGCCGCCGTCTGATGAATGGTCTCGAGCGGCGCGCCCGACAGTTCGAACTGCCCGCCCGGCTCCAGCGAAATGGCGGCCCCGGAGGCGGCGTCGAACAGGCCGATGAGATCGTCCCCGTCGACGATCGCCTCCCAGCCGAGCCGGCCCCGCATGCCATCGAGCAGCGCCCGGATGCCGCGCGCGCCGCCGTACGGCACCGGCGTCAGATCCGCGCGATAGAATGGAATCTTTTCGTTTTCGGTTCCGACCCGAAACGACGCGGCCGGCTTGCACCCCGCCTCCAGCCAGGCGACGAGCGCGTCGCGCGACTCCACGGAATGGGCGTCAATGATATCGCGGGCCATGAACAATTCCGGGAGAATGGGCGGCGACCCCGCCTGGGACTGGGGTTAGATAGTCGGCCCGCGGCGACAACGCAACGAAGCGCGCGACGCGCGATGAAGCCATTGGTCAGGGCCGGCCGCGCTTTCGCTTCGGCGGCGGGGCCACTGAAACTCGCGTCAGCGGAGGTCCGGAATCGTTCTACTGGCCGCCCGGCCGGTTCAGCGCCTTGAGAATATCGCGCATGCCTTGCTGATGCGTCTCGGCGACCTGGACGCCGGCCTGAAACATGCTGCCGAGCGTGTTGAGCCCGGCCTGCAAGGCGGCCGCTTGCGGGCTTGGGCCGGCGCCGCCGCCGCCCAGCAGGCCGCCGAGCAAGCCGCTGACCATGCCCACGAGCCCGCCCCCCGCGGGCTGCGCGCCGCCGGGCTGGTTAATCAGAGACCCCAAGCCGCCGGGGTTGTTCGCGGCGCCGGCCAGCTGGCCGAGAATCGTCCCCAAGCCTTGGCCGTTCATCGCGTGATACAGCCCGCCGATCAGCATCGAGGCGACGACGGGCATCATCTGCAGAATGATCTGCGGGCTGACGCCGGACATCTGCGAAACCTGCTGCCCGAGTTGCGCGGCGACTTGCGGCGAGCCGAAAATCTGGCCAAGCGCGCCCCCGCCCGGCCCCGCCGCCGCGCCCGCCAGGCTCGGGTCGCTGAAAGAGCCCTGATGGGCGGCGTCGGTCAGCTGCGAAAGGATGCCGCCAAGGACGGTCGGATCCTGGGCGGTCTTCTGCAGGCCCATCGAAAA
>JBEKSH010000052.1:0-14673 GCA_049517235.1 Roseiarcus sp.
CGTCTCCAGAAACCCGGGCGTTCCCAGAATATGCTCAAGAAGAACAGGGGATTGGAATCGGGTCAGCGCCGCCTTGTCGGCCGTCAGACGCGCCGTCGCGTATCGATCGAGTGCAAGACGCGCCACGCCATAGGCCGCCGCGACGGGAGCGAGAGCCGCCAGGGGGACCGCCAGGCTGACCCAGTAACCTTCGAGAAAGGCGACAAAGGCGAGGACTGCCCATAGGACGAACACCAGGGCGGCCAGCCCGAGCCCCGCGAACGGGCGGCGCATCGCCATCAGAAGGACGGCAGCGCAAGGCAGCAGAACAGCCGCTCCCGCGTCGAACTTTCGAACGAGCGCGGTGCGAACCAGCCCATCCCCCGCGAGGAGATTGGCGACGGCCGTCGCAAAGATTTCGACGCCAGGCACGATGCGGTCGAACGGCGTGGCGAACGTATCGCCGACGCCCAGGGCCGTGGCGCCGATGACGACGACCTGGCCGCGCACGTCCTCGGGAGCCAGTTCATCGCGCAAAATCCGCGCCGCGCTGACCCGCTTGATGCTGCCGCCGGGACCGTAAAATCGGATCGGCAAATGATAGCCCAGATCCATGCCGACGGTCCTCGCCGCGAGCCTGAGGCCGTCGGGTCCGAATACCGGTTCCGCGTTCAAGGCGGCCGACGCCGCCGCCAGAGCGAAGGATGGGACAACGGTATCGCCTGTGCGATAGATCATCGGAATGTGTCTGGGGATTCCCGAAGCGTCGGTCGCCACGTTGACGAGGCCGGCCCTCGCCGCTCCGCGAATTTCGACCGTCGGCCAGAGGATGCTCGACGGACTTGGAATTAGCGCCAGATCGTCTGACTGACGAGGCTCGTCATTGGCGCCGTCATGTTCGAACAGGCCGATCGCGGCGATGACCGATTTCGTCGAACGCAGCGCCTCGGCGAGCTCTGCGTCCGCCCCGGGCGGGCCGGCGTCGAGAAACGCGATGTCGATGGCGATGGCCCGCGGATCGAACCGCGCCAAGGCGCGAACGATCCGGGCCAATGCGCTTCGCGGCAACGGATAGGCCCCGGCCTCGCGGACGGTTTCATCGTCGATGGCGACGATCACGACCCCGGGCGGAACCGGCCGTGGGCCGGCGATCGAATAGCGCCAGTCGACAGTGAGATTTTCGAAACCATCAATTATCGACCCGACGCCCCCAATCTGGCGGAATCCCAGGAATCCAACCCAAAGAAGCCCCAAGATGACGAAGCCGCAGGTCAATAGGCTGGCCAGCGTCGGGCGACCGAGACGCATTATTCGCCGAAGCGGGCAAGAAGAGCTCGCACACGCTTTTCAGCCCAGCGCTTGACGGCGATGGGCTCTTCTCCCGGAGATACATCGGCTCCTTCGCCGGGCCTGAGAACCACCGTCTGCTCGGCGCGCGGCCGCGACACCGCCACCCGTCCCGAAATCACCAGCGTGGACGTGCGCTCAGGGCCGACCTCCACGATCCATTTGGTGCCGCGGACCGCCGCGATGGCGTGCGGCGTCAGAATCTGAAAACTTGTATGCCTCTTGCTCGGATGGAACTCGATCATCAGAGCGCCGTCATCCAGTTGCAAGGATTTCGGCCGCGCGCTCCCTCGCTGGTCGATCGGATGATAGATCGTTCCCGCCGCCGCGCGGACCTCCAGATTGGCGCCGCATCGCAGAATCTTCTCGGGCGGATTGCGATCGTCGGCCACCAGCGCGCAACCGGACGTTTGGGAGCTCGCTGGAACGGTCGCGGCGAGCCACATCGAGAGGGCCGCCGCGATCCCCAGCATTGGCGGACCCAATGCGCGTCGCAAAATGTTCGGACGGATCGCGGGCTTCGCTCGGCTCTTCGGGCGATGCGCAAGCGTTGGATTGCCGCCACCAGCGTGAGGATGCTCATATGTCGCGATCGATGGCCGTCGGCGCGGCATGACGCGCCCGGGCAGCCGTGTGCGCTCGGGTAGACTTCGCTCCTGCATCATGGCGACTCCGATTTCGGTTTGAGGCGGGCCCTGGCGATCCCCCGTCGTCCCGTCCGGAGATCACCATAGTCGCTCGCCCTTCTTGAGAGAAGCGACGTAAGGCGCGATGATTGCTGGGCCGATGATGTTGCAAACCGGCCATACAATTGGCTACCTTGGTCGATCGTCGCCATCGAGCGGATAGCCGACTTCATAAGGGATGGCGCGGGCGCCGCATCGGATTGGCATGACACCAAAGAATGGAAGCGAGCGCATCGTCGAGCTTCTGGCGGGCACGACACTGTTCAGGAACCTAGCGGCTGACGATCTCGCCTCATGCGCCGCCAGATTTCGGCAAGCCAAGTTTTCGAAAGGAGCAATGCTGTTCGCCCGCGGCGACCCGGGAACGCATCTTTATGTGGTTTCGAAAGGCCAGGTTCGATTGGGCATCGCCACGAGCGAAGGACGCGAACTCAGTTTCCAGATTGCCGGCGCCGGCAGTCTGTTCGGTGAAATCGCGGTTCTGGACGGCTGGCCGCGAAGCGCGGAGGCCGTCGCGCTGACCGAGACGAGCGTCTACACTCTGGAGCGAAACGATTTTCATCGACTTCGATCGACGAATCCGGCCATCTCCGAGGCAGCGATCTCGTTTTTGTGTCAAAGACTTCGGGATGCGAGCGACAAACTCGAGGCGATCGCGCTTTTTGCGATGCACGTTCGCCTGGCGCGATTTCTGCTGACGGCGCTTGGCGACCGGCAGGCCCCCCCAGGACAGCGCGTGCCGCTCGAACTCACATTCTCGCAAAGCGAGCTTGCGCTCCTTCTCGGCGCCAGCCGCCCGAAAACCAATGCGGCGCTGAGCGCGCTTGAGGCCGCAGGGGCGATAGGGCGCACCGCCGACCGTCTGTTCTGCGATCGGGCGAAGCTCGCTCTGATCGCCCAAACGCACGATGCGTGATCTGTCCGGCGGCCGATCCGGGGACCCGAGTGCGTCGGTCGCGGCCGGCGCCGACAGGACTTGCTGTCCGTTCAGAAGATCGTCGCCCCTTGTCCGGCGGCGCTCGCTCCGCCAAAACCCTATCAGGAGAGATAGCCGATATTGCCGGTAACGCCGCCGCCGACTTGAATGCCGGCGCTGATGCCCGTCATGATCAAGAAAGCCTTTGCTGAGTTCTTTATGACGTCGAATTGATCCAGCGCGTCCACCGCGCTCTCTCCCGCTCCGATAAGGGTGCCAAACTGTATCAATGTGGACCAAGTGTCTTGCTCAAGATCGACTTGCGGGATGCCGAGCAACATTGCGGTGGCCGAGCCCCCTATGAAGTAGGCTCCGGAAACCTCCACCGACAGGCACCATCCTGCGATGTCCTGACGTTGCAATTCTGTACGCTGAATGAACCTAGAATGCCGACCGCCCCATAGCTAGGGAAGGCCGCGAGCGAACCGCCCACAGAAGCGCCTTGCAGGACAGAGGCTCCCATGCTGAGGCCTCCGCCGGCGACGGTGTAGAAAAACCTGTTTGGGCGACCTTCCGGATCATCCAAGTCGACATATCCGCTGCCCACGGCGACGAAGCCGGCGCCGATTCCGGTGCCGGCCGAAGTATTAAAACTCCACTTGCTAGGGCCCTTGTAGGTCAACATGACAGGAATCTCCTCTGGTCTTCCGAACGCTCAAGGGCGCAATTGCCTTGTTCGTCTTCGGATCGGGAGGACCTTATTGACCAGTGTCAGTGAATTCTGTTCCCACGGGAACAGCCGACGATTGTTCGACACTGGCGGCCCGCGCCGTCGGTGCGTTCACGGCGCGCGTAGTGGGTCGGTCTGAAATTCGGCGCCGTCGACAATCTGTCGAGCGACTCCGACCTGCGCTTTTTCCTTGACGTAAAGCAGGGGCCAGCGATGCGCTTTCGAATGAACAAGCGAGAACGCCACGAGCATGTTGTCGCCCGCGCTCAGACGGTTGCCGCGCCCGGCAAATACCGAGTCTGTCATTAAGTCGAGATGGCCCTGCGATTTGTGGAGGACCCGCCAGAGGCGTGGCTTGTATCAGTGGCGAAGGAAAATTGTTCACTTGCGCGGAGGCGCTTTTCGACCGGATCGAGTCCGGCGACAGCTAGGACGCGCTCTATTTGGATCTCGCTAACGTTCAAGCCAAGCCCGCCCGCCCTCCTCCGGCCGGCTGACCGTCACGTCGAGGTCGGTCACCAGGCCGTCGGCGAGCGAATAGACCCAGCCGTGGACGCTGAGCGGCTGGCCGCGCGCCCAGGCCTCCTGCACGAAAATGTCGGAGGCGACGTTGTTGACCTGTCGGATCACGTTGAGCTCGCACAGGCGATCGAGGCGGGCGCTCCGGTCGGCGATCGCCTCAAGCTCGTCGCGATGATCGCGGGAGACCTCGCGGATCGGATGCAGCCAGTGATCGACCAGGCCGCGCCGCTTGCCGTCCACCGCCGCGCTGACCCCGCCGCATCCGTAGTGCCCGACCACCATGATGTGCTTGACCTTGATCACCTCGACGGCGAATTGCAGCACGGAGAGGTAATTGGCGTCCTGCGGCGGCGCGAGATTGCCGACGTTGCGGTGCACGAACAGTTCGCCGGGGTCGAGGCCGACGATCTCGTTGGCCGGCACCCGGCTGTCGGAGCAGCCGATCCACAGATATTCCGGCGCCTGCTGACGCTCGAGCCGCGTGAAGAAGCCGGCGTCGGCGGCCACCTTCCGCGCCGCCCAGGCGCGGTTTTTCGCCTTCAGGTGATCGAGCATCGGCGATTCGTAACGCCGATTGCTGCGGCGCACAAGATGGGGCGAGGCGCCGCTTACTGGGGGACTGGTCCACCGCATGCGATTGACAGGATCGCCGCTTGCGCCATTTTTGCCGCCGACGTCGCGTCGCTGTTGCGGAGGGTTGCTGATGGATCGTCTGCGGATACGCCGCGCCGCGATCGCGCTCGCGGCGGCGGGCATGCTGTGCGGCGGCGCCTGTCCCGCGCGCGCGCTCGACGTCGGGCCAAAGGACCTGCCGCTGACGGTCGCCGGCGTGCCCGTCCAGATTCCGGTGGCCGGTTCGATCGACGTGCATACCGACCCCGACGCGATCACGCTCAAGGCGTCGGCGAGCGGCGATCTCCATGCGATCCAGGACCACGCCCTCGCCATCGCGCGCGGCCTGCGCCTTCCCCGCGACCCCTGTGCGCACAAGGATTTCATCATCGTCGTCAACAGCATCGACAAGGCGACGATCACGCCGCGCGGCGACAGCGCGGTCGTCGACCTCTCCGGCCATGCCGCCGTCTGGCTCTGCAAGAAGATTCTGGGAACGGTTCTCAAGACCGAGATCGCCTCCGACAGCGTCAGCATTTCGGTCCCGGTGGCCTTGTACCTGCCGAATCCGCAGACCGTCGCCTTGCGCCTGACCGGGCCGGCGACACTGCAGACCGGCGATCCGGCGACCGCGCAGGCGGCGAGCGCGTTCGCCGACGACCTGAACGGACTGTTGACCGCGCAATTGGCCAAGCTGTTCGACACCGCCCGCGCGCGCGCCGCCGTGCCGCCCATGCCGGGCCTCGATGTGACGATCGAAGAGGCCACATTCGCTCAGGACGGGCCAAGGTTGACCGTGCGCGCGCGCGGCCACGCGACGATGAGCAGCGCGGCATTCGCCAGCTTTTTGTGTATCATCGGCGATTATCCGTCCTGTTACGATGACGGGTGCTTGTTTTCCTTTCCGCCATGTCCCGCTGTGGGCTTCGATGGCTCTTGCATCGTCGCTCCCGCTTCGCCGCAAGGGAGGGAAATCCACGCAGCGCGCCGAGGAAAAGCCCAAAAAAATAGCCCAATGAGCGCCTGACGGCTCAATTCGAGGAAAACTGGACGCTGTCATTCAGATGAATTACAATGCCGCTCGGCTTGTCGAACCGGAGAAGGCGTGATGACCGCTAACGCTTTGGTGCAGGCACGCGTAGACGCGGCCGTGAAAGAGCGCGCGGCCGCCGTCCTGGACAATGTGGGCCTCACTATTTCAGACGCCGTGCGCATCCTGCTGACGCGCGTCGCCAACGAGGGTGCGGCGGCTCTTCGGAAAGCCGCCGAAGCCGAGACGTGAGACTTGAATGGTCCCGTTTCGCCTTGGCGGATCGCGACGAGATTTTCGATCATATCGAGGCGGACAACCCGCGCGCCGCCGCCATGGTGGATGAGCGGATTGGCGCCCAGGCCGCGCTGTTGACGCAGTTCCCGCAGGGTGGTCGACCCGGCCGCGTCGAGGGCGCCCGCGAGTTGATCGTCAGACGAACGCCGTACATCGCCGCCTATCGCATCGCTGGCGACATCGTGCGCATCCTGCGCATCTTGCATGGTTCACGACAATGGCCCGATGACATGCCGGACTAAGGACGCATGCCGGAATTTCCTAACTCGTAATTCCAGATCGGCATGTTCGAAACTGGCGTCCGACAGAGACAGGCGGCAGGTCGCCCGCGCATACAGATGTCCGCGGATTATTTTGGAAAGGGGTTCGAGAACCTGTTACGCTGAATACGCAACAGCGTCAGGCGAGCATTAACCGCGCCCCGCCAGGGAGCATCCAAATGGCTGACAGCGTCTATAAGGTCATTGAGCTGATAGGCACCAGCACCGAATCCTGGGAGAAGGCCGCCAAGACGGCGGTTGAGAGAGCCGCACAATCCTTGCGGGATCTGCGGGTCGCCGAGGTGATGGAACAGGATATCGAGCTGAAAGACGGCAAGGTAACCCTATATCGCACCAAGGTGAAAGTGTCCTTCAAATATGAAGCCGCCGATTAGGCGAAACAGCCGATCCATAGTCTGAAGGACGGCGTCACGCCTGAGAATTCCGAATCCCGTTGACACGGCGTCTCATCGACAAGTCTTTCGCCGCGCGGGGGCTTTTGGCATGGCGCATCCGACTTGCTGCGTCATCCCCGCCGGGCACGGCGACTGTCCGCCGCGCTACGACTGCTCCAGCTCGATCAGCGTTCCGTTGAAATCCTTCGGGTGGAGGAACAGCACGGGCTTGCCGTGGGCGCCGATCTTGGGCTCGCCGTCGCCGAGGATTCGGGCTCCCGATGCGGTCAGCCGATCGCGCGCCGACAGGATGTCGTCGACCTCGTAGCAGAGATGATGAATGCCGCCGTCCGGGTTCTTTTCGAGAAATTTGGCGATCGGCGAATTGTCTCCCAGCGGCTCAAGCAGCTCGATCTTGGTGTTGGGCAATTCGACGAAGGCGACGGTGACGCCGTGCTCGGGCAGCGATGAAGGCGGCGACACGCGGGCCCCGAGCTTGTCGCGGTAACGGGCGCAAGCCTCGGCGAGATCCTTCACCGCGATGGCGACATGGTTCAGGCGTTCGAGCATTGGTCCCGCTCCTCTAAACCTCGACGACGAGAACATGCACGGCGGGCTTCTTGCCCCAGACGGCGTTGACCGCGTTGCGCACGGCGCGCTCGATCGCCGTGGAAACCGCGTCGGCGTCGCGGCGCTTGCCGCGCGGCAGGCTCTCGAACGTCTCGAAAATAGCCGAATCGACGATCTGGTCCATGCCGGCCCCGTCGCGCGTGCGGCTCGGCAGGCCGGCGATCATCACGTCCGGATCGCCTGAAAGGTCGCCTTTGGCCGACAAGGCGAGCGCGATCGAGACGACGCCCGCAAAAGACAGGCGGCGGCGCTGGGCGATGCAATCGTCGCCGGGCGGCAGCAGGATATCGCCGTCCTTGTAGAGCCGGCCATGATCGAGCTGGCCGACGATCCCCGCCTCGCCGGCGGCCAGCAGAACGACGTCGCCGTTCAACGCCCTGACGACCTCGCCGACGCCCTGGGCGCGCGCGAAATCCGCGTGCTCGGACAAATGCACCGCCTCGCCATGCGCGGGAATGGCGATTTTGGGCCGCAGCCAGGCGTACATTCTCGCCATTTCGGCGCGGCGCGGATGGCCCGAGACATGGACCAGCTGGGTGCGGTCGGTGACGACCTCGATCCCCTGGGCGACCAGGCCGTTGATGATCTTTCCGACCGCCTTTTCGTTGCCCGGAATGGTGCGCGAGGAGAACACGACGATGTCGCCCGGCGCCAGCGTGGCGATCGGATGTTCGTCCTCGGCGATGCGCGCCAGCGCGGCGCGCGACTCGCCTTGGCTGCCGGTCGCCAGAGCCAGAACCTTGCCGCGCGGCAGGCGGTCGAAATGATCCTGTCCGACGAAAGGCGGCAGCGCGCCGAGATAGCCGAACTCGCGCGCGACGGCGATCACCCGCTCCATCGCGCGGCCGATCACCATCACCTGCCGGCCATTGGCGACGCCCGCTTCCGCCGCGGCGCGAAGACGCGCGACATTGGAGGCGAAGGTCGTGATGACGACGCGGCCGGCCGCCTGGCCGACCAGCGCGGCGAGGTTGGCCGCGACATCGGCCTCCGACGGGCTTTCCCCTTCGCGAAGCACGTTGGTCGAATCGCAGATCAGCGCAAGCACCCCCTCCTCGCCGAGCGCCCTGAAGCGCGCTTCGTCGGTCGGCGCGCCGACCAGCGGCGTCGCGTCGATCTTCCAGTCGCCGCTGTGCACGACCAGTCCGGCCGGCGTGCGGATCGCCAGGGCGCAGCTTTCGGGAATCGAATGGGCGACCGCGATGAATTCGACGTCGAACGGGCCGAGCGTCACATGCGCGCCCTGGGTGATGATCTCGACCGGGATTTTCGGGGCGCCCGGCTCGCTCAGGCGGCGCGCCTCGAGCAATCCGGCGGCGAAGCGCGTGGCGTAGACCCGCACGCCCAGACTCGGCCAGAGGTCCACGAGGGCGCCGATATGGTCCTCATGCGCGTGGGTGATGATGATCCCCACAAGATCCTTCTTGACGTTTTCGATAAAGCGCAGGTCCGGCAGGATCAGATCGACGCCCGGCAATTCCTCGCCCGCGAAAGCGACGCCAAGATCGACCATCAGCCATTTGCGCCTTTTGGCCGGCCCGAAACCGTACAGCGCGCAATTCATGCCGATCTCGCCGAGGCCGCCAAGCGGCGCGAACACCAGTTCGTTGTCTTGCGTCATCAATTCGATGCTTTCTCAGGCCGTTGGCCGGCCGCAATTGGCTCGCGCGATACCGCGCCCGGTTCGCTCGAAAGAGCAATCGCGTTCGCGTCGCCGGCGCCTTTTTCGTAGAGGAACAGGTCGCCGGCCTCGACGGCCTCGAGCCCGCCCGCGCCGCGCAGCATGAGGCGGCCCCGCTCGTCCAAGGTCTCGAAGACGCCTTCGCGAAAGCCCTGCGCGCCGGCGATGCGAATGGGGCCGCGCAGGCCGGCGGCATGGTCCAGCCATCGCGCGCGGATATCGGCGAAGCCGGCGCCGCCGCGCCACAGGGCCAGGGATTCTTCGAAGCGCGGCGCCAGAAGCGCGAACAGGCGCTCGGGCGAGACCGTCTGCCCCAACGCGTTGGAGAGATTGTCGGCGGCATAGGCGAGCCCGGATGGCGCGCCGAGGCAATTGACGCCGATCCCGACGATGCAGGCCAGCCGTCCGTCGCTCAGCGCCGTCCCCTCGGCGAGCAGACCGGCGAGCTTGGCGCCGCGCCAAACGAGATCATTGGGCCATTTCAGTTCGACCTCGTCGCTCGCGCCGAGATCGTCGAGAGCGCGGCGCAGCGCGACCCCGGCGACGAACCCGATCTGCGCGGCGATCGCCACGGGCGAGGGATCGATGAGCAGCGCGCTCGCATAAAGATTGCCGGGAGGCGACGTCCAGACGCGCCCGCGCCGGCCCCTGCCTGACGTCTGTTCGCGCGCGATGATCCACAGGCGCCCTGGATCGCCCGCCAGCGCGCGCCGCCGCGCCTCGTCGTTGGTCGAGCCGACGCGGGTCAGCCGTTCGACGCGCCATCCGGCCGCCAACGTCTCGCTCGCCTCGTTCAATGCGCCGCTGTCTTTCAAAACAGCGACTTCGCCGCGGCCATCGCGGCGTCGGTGAGCGGCGCCGGCGCCAGCACGTAGAAGATGACCAGCGCCGTCGACAGCGCCAGCACCGCGCGCGCGGCGACGCCGCTCTGGTCGAAAGCCCTGACGGGCTCGTCGAAATACATCACCTTGACGATGCGCAAATAGTAATAGGCGGCGACGACGCTGAGCAGTACGCCGATCACCGCCAGCGCAAAAAGATTGGCCTCGATCGCCGCCGCGAAGACATAGAATTTCGCGAAAAACCCGGCGAGCGGCGGAATGCCGGCCAGAGAAAACATCATCGCGCCGAGAAAAAACGCCATCGGGCCGTTGGTCCGCGCAAGGCCGGCGAGATCCGCGATGTTCTCGACATAGACCCCATCGCGCCGCATCGAAAGAATCGCCGCGAAGGTGCCCAGCGTCATCAGCAAATAGATCGACATATAGACGATCACGCCATGCACGCCGTCGGGCGTGCCGGCGGCGAGGCCGACCAGCGCGAACCCCATATGGCCGATCGACGAATAGGCCATCAGGCGCTTGATGTTGGTCTGGCCGATCGCGGCGAACGAGCCCAGCGCCATCGAGGCGATCGATATGAACACGATCACCTGCCGCCATTCGCCGGCGACCCCCGGAAACGCCGTGGTGACGACGCGCACCAGCACCGCCATCGCGGCCACTTTCGGCGCCGAAGCGAAAAAGGCGGTGACCGGAGTCGGCGCCCCTTCGTAGACGTCGGGCGTCCACATATGGAACGGCACGGCGGATATCTTGAAGGCGAGCCCGGCCAGCAGGAACACCAGGCCGAACACGACGCCGAGGCTCGCCTGTCCATGAAGCGCGGCGGCGACGCCGGCGAACGAGACCGTGCCGGCGAAGCCGTAGATCAGCGACGCGCCATAGAGCAACATGCCCGACGAGAGGGCGCCGAGCACAAAATATTTCAGTCCGGCTTCCGAGGCCCTGGCGTTGTCGCGGTCCCAGGCGGCCACGACGTAAAGCGAAAGGCTCATCAGTTCGAGGCCGAGATACAGCGCGATGAAATCGCTCGCCGAGATCAGCATCATCATGCCGAGCGTCGCCAGAAGAACGAGGATCGGAAACTCGAAGCCGGCGATTTTTTCGCGGCGCATGAAATCCACGGAAAGCACGAGCGTGGTGATCGAGCCGATCAGCGCGAGCGCCTTCATGAACCGGCTGAACGCGTCATCGGTGAACGCGCCGTAAAAGGTGACGCCTTTCGAGCCGTGATTGGCGACCAGCACGATCAGCACGGCGCTGAGCAAGGCGACGGCGAATTCCGTCACCATCCACACCGAGCGCTCGCCGCGCAGCGCGCCGAGCAGGACCAGCGCCAAAATGCCGGCCCCCAGCAGGAACTCCGGCAGAACCGTCGGTAAAGACAAGGCTGTCACGTTCATTTGCGGCGTCCCCTACAGCCCTGCGGTTCTTGTGATGGCGAGCGCCTGATCGAAGCCCTTGATGAGCGCTTCGGCGGAAGCGGCGCTGGCGTCGATGATCGGCTGCGGATGCACGCCGTAATAGAGGGTCAGCACCACCAGCGGCGCCAGGATGGCGATCTCGCGCGTCGACAGATCCGCGATATTCATCAGGCCGGGCTTTTCTAGCACGCCGAAAATTACGTTCCGATAGAGGTAAAGCGCGTAGGCGGCCGACAGGATGACGCCGGTCGTCGCAAACAGCGCGACCAGGCTGTTGGTCTGGAACGCGCCGATCAACGTCAGAAACTCGCCGACGAAGCCCGACGTGCCGGGAAGGCCGACATTGGCCAATGTGAAGATCATGAAAACGACGGCGTAGCGCGGCATGCGGTGGACCAGTCCCCCGTAAGCGGCGATTTCGCGCGTGTGCATCCGGTCGTAGACGACGCCGACGCACAGGAACAGCGCGGCCGACACCAGGCCGTGCGAGATCATCTGGAACACGGCGCCTTCCATGCCCTGCGGCGTCATCGCGAACAGGCCCATCGTCACGAAGCCCATATGGGCCACCGAGGAATAGGCGATCAGCTTCTTCATGTCCTCCTGGACCAGCGCGACCAGCCCGGTGTAGACGATCGCGATTATCGACAGCGCGAACACCAGCGGCGCGAAATATTGCGACGCGTCCGGGAACATCGGCAGCGAGAAGCGGATGAAGCCGTAACCGCCCATCTTCAGCAGGATGCCCGCCAGGATCACCGAGCCGGCCGTCGGCGCCTCGACATGCGCGTCGGGCAGCCAGGTGTGCACCGGCCACATCGGCGTTTTCACGGCGAAGGACGCGAAGAACGCCAGCCACAGCCATTTCTGCATGCCGACCGGGAATTCCGTGTGCAGCAGGACGGTGATGTCCGTCGTCTTGGCGTACCAATACATCGCCATGATCGCCAGCAGCATCAGCAGCGAGCCGAGCAGCGTGTAGAGGAAGAACTTGAACGCCGCATAGACGCGCCGCTTGCCGCCCCATACGCCGATGATCAGGAACATCGGGATCAGGCCGCCCTCGAAGAACAGGTAGAACAGCAACAGATCGAGCGCCTCGAACACGCCGATCATCAGCGTCTCGAGCACCAGGAACGCGATCATGTATTCCTTGACGCGCTTGTCGATCGACAGCCAGGAGGCGCCGATGCAGAACGGCATCAGAAAGGTCGTCAGCAGCACGAACGGCATCGAAAGGCCGTCGACGCCGAGCCGGTAGGCGATCGCCGGCGAGAACCAGGCGCGCTGTTCGACAAGCTGGAAGCCGGCCGAGGCGGTGTTGAACTCGCCCCAGGCGAAAAGCGAGAGAATGAAGGTCGCGATGGTCGTCCACAGCGCGATCCAGCGCGCGTTGTTGCGCGTCGATTCGTCGTCGCCGCGCAGCAGCAGCAGGGCCAAGGCGCCGACCATCGGCAGGATCAGCAGCCCCGAGAGGATTCCCAATCCGAACATCAGCGGATCCCCCCGAGCAGGAACCATGTGATGAACGCGGCGGCGCCGAGCAGCATCGCAAACGCATATTGATAGATGTAGCCGCTTTGCAGCCGCACCACGTTGCGCGTCACGTCGACGACGCGCGCCGCGACGCCGTCCGGGCCGAGCCCGTCGATGAGGAAGCCGTCGCCGCCCTTCCAGAACAGCCGGCCGAGCCAGAACGCCGGCCGCACGAACGCGAAGTCGTAGAGTTCGTCGAAATACCACTTGTTGAGCAGGAAGCGATACAGCAGCGGGTTTTGCTCGGCGAGCGCGCGCGGCGCGTCGGGCTGGACGAGATACATGAAATAGGCCAGCGCGAACCCGCCCAGCATCATCAGGGTCGGCAGCAGGGAGACCAGCCAGGGCGCGGTCTCCATCTGCTCCAGGATGTGATTGTCGGGCGCAAGGAACAGCGCCTCTTTCCAGAAGCTCTCGAAGCCGCCCCCGATGAAGACATGGCGGAAGGCCAGGCCCGCCACGACGGCGCCAAACGCCAGCACGGCGAGCGGAACGAGCATCACCGGCGGCGATTCATGCGCCGCGTGGTCGCCGTGATGGGCGTGCGCGTCGGCGGCGGCATCGCCCTGGCCGCCGGCGCCGTGCGCGTCGCCCGAGGCGCGGCGCTCGCCAAAGAACGTCATGAAGATGAGACGCCAGGAATAGAACGAGGTGAAGCCCGCGGCGACGACGACGCAAAGGAAGGCGTAGACCGCGCCGGGGCGCTGCGAGGAATAGGCCGCTTCGATGATCGCATCCTTCGACACGAAGCCGGCAAAGCCAATCGACGTGAAGGGAATGCCGACGCCGGTCAGCGCCAGCGTGCCGATCACCATCATCCAGTAGGTGAACGGGATTTCTTTGCGCAGGCCGCCCATTTTGCGCATGTCCTGCTCGTGGTGCATCGCCTGGATCACCGAGCCGGCTCCCAGGAACAGCAGCGCCTTGAAGAAGGCGTGGGTGAACAGGTGGAATATGCCGAGGCTGTAGCCGCCGACCCCCAGGCCGACGAACATGTAGCCGAGCTGCGAGCAGGTGGAGTAGGCGATGACGCGCTTGATGTCGTTCTGCACCAGGCCGACCGTCGCCGCGAAAAACGCCGTCGTCGCGCCGACGATCGTGACGACGCTGAGCGCGACGGGCGCAAGATCGAACAGCGGCGACAGCCGCGCCACCATGAACACGCCGGCCGTCACCATGGTGGCGGCGTGAATGAGGGCGGAGACGGGCGTCGGGCCTTCCATCGCGTCGGGCAGCCAGGTGTGCAGCAGGAACTGCGCCGATTTGCCCATCGCGCCCATGAACAGCAGCAGGCACGCAATGGTCAGGGCGTCGAAATCCGCGCCGAACACATGGATCGTCTTGCCGGCGATGCCGGGCGCGGCGCCGAACACCGCGTCGAAAGACACCGAGCCGGTCAACACGAAGACCAGGAAGACGCCGAGCGCGAAGCCGAAATCGCCGACGCGATTGACGACGAACGCCTTGATCGCCGCGGCGTTGGCCGACGGCCTGTCATACCAGAAGCCGATCAGCAGGTAGGAGGCGAGGCCGACGCCCTCCCAGCCGAGGAACATCTGGACCAGATTGTCCGCCGTCACCAGCATCAGCATCGCGAAGGTGAACAACGACAGAAAGGCGAAGAAGCGCGGCCGGCCCGGATCCTCGGCCATGTAGCCGATCGAATAGACATGGACGACGAACGAGACCGTCGTCACGACCACAAGCATGACGACGGTCAGCGTGTCGATGCGCAGGGCCCAGTCGACGGCGAGCTTGCCGGAGGTCAGCCAATTGGCGATCGGGA
>JBEKSH010000053.1:0-8752 GCA_049517235.1 Roseiarcus sp.
GGCTTTGTGCTATCCATTGTCATGGCGTGATCTCCATCGGCGCGCTAACGCCGATTCTGGTTTGCTTTCACAAGCTGGAGATTACGCCACCCTCAAATTCCAACCACACCCGCCACGGCACCGATTCCGACGGGGTGTTTTTCACTGCCGTTCGAACGACGGGCATCTATTGCCGATCTGTCTGCCCGGTGCGCCCGCCCCAATCCAAGAACGTCTGCTTTTATCCGTCAGCGGCCTCCGCTGAGGCGGCTGGCTTTCGACCGTGCCTCCGTTGTCGTCCCGAGACCGCTCCATTCTCACCCGCCTGGAATGGATCACGTACGACCGTGGCACGGGGATTACGCTTGATTGTCGAAGGCGCGTTAGACTACAAGAACGCATCGATTGGCGCGCTGGCCGCGAGGCTCGGCGTGGGCGAACGGCATTTTGGGCGTCTGTTCCAAAAGTACCTGGGGGCGAGTCCGAGTCAGATCGCTCGGACGGCGCGGGTGCAGCGCGCGAAACGGCTGATTGATACGACCGACCTGCCAATGTCGCAGATAGCCCTGTTAGCCGGATTCGGCAGTCTGCGCCGTTTCAACGCGGTATTCTCTGACGTTTATCGTCGGCAGCCGACAGAAGTACGCCGAAGGCGATCGGCCGGGAACGATACGCCGACGCCAGCGCCGTTGAGGCCTTCGGCCTAACGGCCTGTCGCATAATTCAAGATCATTGAAACAAGATGTCGCCTCAAGAATACCAGCCGCTTGTCGTGCGCGGAATTCTTACGCGCACCTCGCTCTCCGCCCGTCGCAGAAATTCAAGCTGACAGACTCCCCTGCCCCTTCGCTCAGCGTTTGCCCGGGCTCGTGGCCGCCTCTCCCGCGAGCGTCTTGCCCAGCAGGAACCCCGACCCCGCGCCGACGCCGGCGCCCGGCCAGGTCGAGGCGCCGACGAGATGCAGGCCCTTGACCGGCGTCTTGTAGCGCGACCAGCCGGCGATCGGGCGGAACAGGAAGAACTGATCGAGATGATGGCTGCCGCCCAGACTGTCGCCGCCGATCAGGTTGGGGTTTTCGCGCTCCAGGTCCTTGGGCGAAAACACCGCGCGGCCGAGAATGCGCGTGGAGACATCCGGCGCATAACGCTCCAGCAGCGCGATCACGCGGTCGGCGTAGCGCTCCTTGATGGCGTCCCAGTCGCCCGGCGCGATCGTCCCGGCCGCGTCGCCCTTGACCAGCGCGGGCAGCACGCGAACCTGAATCCACAGCACATGCTTGCCCTCGGGCGCGCGGCTCGGATCGATCGCCGTGGGCTGTCCGACCACCAGCACCGGCTCGGCCGGCAGAAGCCCGGCGAGCGCCTCGGAATAGGCCCTCGCCATCGTTGCGTAATCGGGCGCGAGATGGACATAGGCGAAGCGCTTCAGCGCTTCGCCGGCGGTCCAGTCCGGCAGGTCGCTCAGCGCCAGATGCACCATCATCGTGCCGGGCGCGGGGCGGAAGGCGCGCATGCGCCGGTCGACCTCCGGCCTACCGCTGCCGTTGGCGAGCAGCTTACCGAACACCAGCGCCGGCCCGACATTGGCGACGACCGCTTTGCTTGCGGAGAACGACCTCCCGTCGGCGAGCGTGACGCCGCTCGCGCGGCCGTTGGCGGCATCGATGCGCGCGACTTCGGCGTTGAGCGTCACCTCGCCGCCGAGCTCCCCCAGCAAGCCCGACATCGCCCGGATCATCGTATCGGCGCCGCCCTTGCCGATCACCATGCCGAAGCTCTGATCGGCCATCGATTCGAGGTAGGGGAACA
Organism: Roseiarcus sp.; assembly: GCA_049517235.1. GTDB lineage: Bacteria > Pseudomonadota > Alphaproteobacteria > Rhizobiales > Beijerinckiaceae > Roseiarcus. Next base: position 1,789 of record JBEKSH010000053.1, read on the forward strand.
GCGCGCCGCCCGCCACATCCGGCGGGAAATCCAGGTGCATGCCCCAGGCGGCGACGCTCGCCTTGATCTTCTCGCTCTGAAAATTGCGGTCGAGGAATTCGCGGGGCGAGGACACCGCGAGGTTGAGCGTATCGAGCAGCCATCCCAGCCCTTTGGCGCGCCACGCCTTGGTGAGAACCTTCACCAGCGCCAACGAGGGCATGACGGAGCCGAGCACGCCGAAAATATGCGGCGCGTCGCTCGCGAAGGCGGTCGCCATCTCCCGCCAGCGCTGGCCGTCTTCGATCGAGAATTGGGTGGCGCGAAGGACCGTCGCATCGAGATCGGCGCTGACGCCAAACCACGAGCCGTCGGGAAAAGCCGAGGCGAAGGCGTCGGTCGCCGGAGCGAAAGCGAGGCCGTGCCGCACGAGCCCCGCGCCATAGGCCGCGACGAACGGCGACCCGGCGAACAGGCTTAAGTTCATCGCGAACAGATCGTGGCGGAAGCCCGGCAGCGTCGCCTCGCGCGTCTGGACCGCTCCGCCGGCGACGCCATTGCGTTCGAAGACCCCGACCTTCCAGCCCTTCGCGGCCAGGTGAATCGCCGCCGCCAGCCCGTTATGCCCAGCGCCGATCACGATCGCGTCGTATGTCATGGCCCCTCGTCGCGGGAATACAGCCCGCCGCTTTCGCCGGATCGTGCTTGGCGGGCGAGAAATATGCAAGAGGCGGGAGACGAGTCCCGCCGCTTGGCGACGCAGGCGTCGACCCCGCCGAAGGTCGCCTGACCGCGCAACGCCGCGCCGACGGCGGAAACTCCCGCCGATTCGTCAGCTCATCTCGCCCGGCGTCAGCCGGGCAGGTCGCGCCGATATTTGCATTCTCATGAAGTTGCGCTACCGTCGGCGCGGAACGATCGGCCGAGCGTCAGCGACGCCGCGCGCATTGTCGGGAGGCCGGTTTGGTGGCCGAAAACGGGTCGAACGGACAAACGATCGGACGGGGACGATTCGGGAATTCGATACGCGCGCGCGACGCGAACGGCGCGGGCTCCATTCCCTCGATCGGCGAGATCGGCCTGAACCAGTTCGCCACCTATCTGATGAACCGGGTCGCCGCGACCTGGAACAGCGAAATGCAGGAAGCGCTTCGCGACCACGATCTGACGACGGTCAAGATGCGCACGCTCGCCGTGCTGGCGATCACGCCGGGGTTGACCGTCAACGAATTGTCGCTGTTCACCGTGACGGAGCAGTCCACGATGAGCCGGATGCTCGATGCGATGGAGGAGCAAGGGCTGATCCGCCGTCAGGCGCGCGAGGACGACCTGCGGGTGCGCGAGGTGCATCCGACGACCGAGGGCCGCGAGGCCTTCGCGCGCTTCTGGCCGACGATGTACGAACGTTTCACCAGACTTTTCCGCGGCGTCGGTGAAGACGAATACCAGGCCTTCGTCGTCACTTTGCACAAACTCATCAGGAACCAGCAGAAGTCCGACGCTTGATCGATCGAGGCGGCTTTGGCCGCCAGGTCCAAACCGCTCTGGACGGGAAATTCCGGTCGGGGCCAACACTGAAGGGTGAATTTCATGCTGCTCGATCAATTCGCATCGGCGATCCTGTCGGGATCGATCAAGATCATCGACTTGTCGCAAACCCTGCGGCCGTCGACGCCGGTGATCCAGTTGCCGCCGCCGTTCGCGCCCTCGAACCCGTTTTCGATCTCCCAAATCTCGAACTACGATGAGCGCGGCCCCGCCTGGTACTGGAACAATCTGGGAATGGGCGAGCACACCGGCACGCATTTCGACGCGCCGATCCACTGGGTCTCCGGCAAGGACTATTCCGACGGCGCCACCGACACGATCAAGGTCCAGCGCTTCGTGGCGCCGGCCGTCGTCATCGACGTTTCGAAAGAGGCGGCCGCCGACGAGAAGTTTCTGCTGCAGCCGGCGCATGTCGAGGCCTGGGAGGCCGTCCACGGCCGCATTCCCGATGGGGCGTGGGTGTTGATGCGCACCGACTGGTCGAAGCGCACCGATCCGGCGCTGTTTCTCAATATGAAGGAGGACGGTCCGCATGTTCCCGGACCGAGCGCCGCGACGGTTCATTTTCTGGTCGAGCAGCGCAACGTGACGGGTTGGGGCGTCGAAGCGGTCGGCACCGACGCGGGCCAGGCCTTCGCCTTCGAGCCGGCGTTTCCGGCCCATCATCTGATGCACGGCGCCAACAAATTCGGCCTCGCCAGCCTCACCAATCTCGACAAGCTCCCCGCGACGGGCGCGGTGCTGATCACCGCCCCGTTGAAGATCGAGCGGGGCTCCGGCAGCCCGCTGCGCGTGCTGGCTCTGGTCGCCGGCTGATCGGCGCTGACCAATCGCGGCGCTACGCGCTGGGGGCCGACGTAGGGTGGGGCCCCAGGCGCGAGCGCCGATTCAGGGATGACGGCCCGTGGGCGCGCGGTCGATGATCTTGCGGCCGAACAGGCTGGCGACCAGCTCGACCAGCGCATGAGCGGTTCTGCCGCGCTCATCGAGAATCGGGTTCAGCTCGGCAAGGTCGAGCGACGAGACGAATCCGCAATCGTAAAGCATTTCCATGATCAGATGCGCCTCGCGATACGTGGCGCCGCCGGACACCGTCGTGCCGACCGCCGGCGCGATCGATGGATCGAGGAAGTCGACATCCAGGCTCACGTGCAGCAGGCCGTCGCGGCGGGCGACCTTGCGGAGTATCTGCTCGAGCAGATGCGCGACGCCGAATTCGTCCATCCGGCGCATGTCGTCGACATGGACGCCGCGCGCCGCAAGAAGTTTCCGCTCGTCCCTGTCCAGCGAGCGAACGCCGAACAGGTGGATATTCGCCGGCTTGACCAGCGCGCGCGGCTGGCCGGCCAGCACCGCGTCCAGTCCAGGCTCGCCGGCGAGCATCGCCAGCGACATGCCGTGCATGTTGCCCGAGGGGCTCGTCTCCGGCGTGTTGAAATCGGCGTGCGCGTCCAGCCAAAGCACGAACAGCTCGCGGCCGATGTCGGCGCAATGGCGGGCGACGCCGTTGACCGAACCCATGGAAAGGCTGTGATCGCCGCCCAGCACGATGGGGAACTGGCCCTTCTGCAAGGCGTCCAGAGTTTCGGCGCTGATCGCCCGCGCGACGGCGGCGATTTCGGGCAGGTTGCGCGCGCGGGGGCTGGCGGGCCGAACGCCTCGATCGGCGATGTCGGCCTCGACGCTCACATCGCCGCGGTCGACGATCCTGTGCCCGAGGTCCGAAAGCGTCGCGAGCAAATTCACCGTGCGCAGCGCGGCCGGGCCCATGGCGCAGCCCGCCGTCCCCGCGCCGGCGCCGATCGGCGCGCCAATGAGCGCGATTTCATTCCAGCGCCTCGTCCGCTCCACGCGCCCCTCCCGCTAGCGAAACAATCGCGCTATGCGCGCGCGCCGTTTTCCTTTGGCTTCATCGCCGCCCTCCGACCTCGTCGATGTGGAGGAGCAGATCGGCGGGGTCCTCGTAGACGCGGAAGGCCCCCGCCTGGTGAAGCTCATCGGGACCATAGCCGCCGCTGAGAACGCCGACCCCCAGCGCGCGGCATCGCGCCGCGGCCAGCATGTCCCAGATGCTGTCGCCGACCACCACCGCGGTCTCGATCGGCGCGCCAAGCCGTTCGGCCGCGGCGAGAAACAGATCCGGATCGGGCTTGGCGTATTTGACCTGGTCGCGCGTCACGACGGGCGTCCGATCGGGATCGACGCCGAGTCTGGCCAGATTGACGGCGGCCGTTTCCATCCGGCCGCTCGTCGCAATCGCCCAGGGCACGCCTTCGTCCGTCAGCCAGGTTAGCAATTCGCGAGCGCCGGGCAGCGGGCGGATGTCGCCTGAATGCCGCTGGTAGGCGGCGGCATGCGAGCGGCGCAGCCGTTCGACGAGCTCGGCGCTGATCGCCAGGCCGGTTTCCCGAAGAAGCTGGTTGGTGAACAGCCCGCCGCTCATGCCGATCTTGCGGTGGATGCGCCAGACCGACAGCTCGATCCCTTCGGCGTCGAGCGCCTCCTTCCAGGCGAGGACGTGCTGATAGACGCTATCGACAAGCGTGCCGTCGAGATCGAACAGAAACACCGGCTCGATGCGCATCGCCACTCTCCTGTTTCGGGCCGCGGCGCCAACCGCGACGCAAACTTCGCGAAGCGCCCGGAACCATACGCGGATCGTGCGGCGAGAACTAATTGCAAATCCGGCGCTTGAACCGCCGGCGCCGGCGAAAGAGCGCCGACCGGCCTGACAATTCGCGAGCCTTGACCAGGATCAATGCCTTTCTCGCGCCGCCCGGATGGAATACTTAGAGGAATGTTATGACGCCGTTCATCGGGAGCGACAAATGCGGCAGCGGCGGACGGTCTTCCAGGGCGCCTCCAGGATGCGGCCACGCGGCGGCGGACTTTTGAGCCTGGCGAACGCCCGCCATGCCCGCCGTCAGCGCGTCGTAACCGGACATCGAGATCGCCCATGACAGCCCGCCAATCGGACTTCACCCCGGTCATCGACCTGCTGCGCGAAAAGGGCGCCGGTCCCGTCCGCACGCAGCGGCCGGTGTATGTCGACCTGCTGCCGCCCTGCAACAACGCCTGTCCGGCCGGGGAAAACGTCCAGGCCTGGCTCGATCTGGCGCAGGCGGGCAAATACCGCGAGGCCTGGGAGACGATCCTGCGCGACAACCCGTTGCCGGCCGTGCACGGGCGCGTCTGCTATCATCCGTGCGAGACGCAGTGCAACCGGGGCCAGCTCGACAGCGCGGTCAGCATCCACGCCGTCGAGCGGTTCCTCGGCGACCTGGCGGCGGAGCAGGGTTGGATCCCCGCCGTCGCGGCGCCGGCGAGCGGCAAACGCATCCTGGTGGTCGGCGCCGGCCCGAGCGGCTTGTCGGCGGCCTATCATCTCGCCCGGCTCGGTCACGGGGTGGAAATCCGCGATGCGGGCCCGCTGCCCGGCGGGATGCTGCATTTCGGCATCCCCGCTTATCGTCTGCCGCGCGCCGACCTGATGAAGGAGGTGCGCCGCATCGAAGCGATGGGGGTCAAGATCACTCTCGACCACAAGGTCGAAGATCTGCTCGCAGAACAGACGGAGGGCCGCTTCGACGCGGTGTTCGTCGCGATCGGCGCGCAGATCGGCAAGCATATCGATATCCCGGCGCGCGACGCCGCGCGCGTCGTCGACGCCATCACGCTGCTGCGTCAGGTCGAGACGGGCGAGGCCCCGAGCCTCGGGCGCCGCGTCATCGTCTATGGCGGCGGCAATACGGCGATGGATGCGGCGCGCACGGCGCGCCGCCTCGGCGCCGAAGAGGCGCTGATCGTCTATCGTCGCGACCGCGCCCATATGCCGGCGCACGCGTTCGAGGCCGACGAGGCGCTGTCCGAAGGCATCAAGATCCGATGGCTCAGCACGATCAAGGACATCGACGCCGGCGAGCTCACTGTGGAGGTGATGCGGCTCGACGAACAGGGCCAGCCGCAGCCGACCGGACGGCTCGAGACCCTGTCGGCCGATTCGGTGGTCCTTGCGCTCGGCCAGCAGACCGAGAGCGGCTTCCTGCGCGGCGTGCCGGGCGTCGCCCTCGCGCCGGACGGCGTGGTGAGCGTCGACGCCCGCATGATGACCGGCCGACCCGGCATTTTCGCGGGCGGCGACATGGTTCCGAGCGAACGCACCGTCACAACGGCGGTCGGCCATGGCAAGAAAGCCGCCCGCCATATCGACGCCTGGCTGCGCGGCGAGGCGCGGCAAGCCGTCGCCAAGCACCCGGTCGTGGGGTTCGATCAGCTCAATCTGCCGATCTACGCCGACGCGCCGCCCTCGGTCCAGCACGAGCTGCCAATCGAGGAGCGGCTCGGCCACGGGTTCGTAGAGACCACGGCCGGACTGAGCGAGGCTGAAGCGCGCCATGAAGCGCGGCGCTGTCTCTCCTGCGGCAACTGCTTCGAATGCGACCAGTGCTACGCCGCCTGTCCGGAGCAGGCGATCGTCAAGCTCGGACCCGGTCGCCGCTACCGCTACGACTACGACCTCTGCACCGGCTGCGCCGTCTGCTACGAGCAGTGTCCCTGTCACGCGATCGAGATGGTTCCCGAACCCGCCAGCGCAGCGTCGGAGCGACCGGCATGAGCCCCGCCAACCCCCCGCAGACCGATACGATGGACGGCAACACCGCTGTCGCCCATGTCGCGTATCGCGTGAACGAAGTCTGCGCGATCTATCCGATCACGCCGTCCTCGACGATGGCGGAACTGGCCGACGAGTGGGCCTCGCTCGGGATCCGCAACATTTGGGGGGGCGTCCCGGTCGTGCAGGAGATGCAGAGCGAGGGCGGCGCCGCCGGCGCCGTGCACGGCGCGCTGCAATCGGGGGCGATGACGACGACCTTCACCGCTTCGCAGGGCCTGCTGCTGATGCTGCCCAACATGTTCAAGATCGCGGGAGAGCTGACGGCGACGGTATTCCACGTCGCGGCGCGCACGGTCGCCACCCAGGCGCTGTCGATTTTCGGCGACCATTCCGACGTGATGGCGATCCGCTCCTGCGGGTTCGCGCTGCTGGCTTCCGGTTCGGTGCAGGAGGCGCATGATCTGGCGCTGATCGCCCAGACGGCGACTCTCGAAAGCCGCGTGCCGTTCCTGCATTTTTTCGACGGCTTCCGCACCTCGCATGAAGTGAACAAGCTCACGATGCTCTCGGACGAGGAGATCCGCGCGATGATCCGCGACGATCTGGTTCGCGCGCATCGAGGCCGCGCGCTGACGCCCGAGCGGCCGGTGATGCGCGGCACCGCGCACAATCCGGACACCTTCTTCCAGGCGCGTGAGGCCGCCAACCCATTTTATGCGCGCACGCCCACGATCGTCGAACGGGCGATGGCGGCCTTCGCCGGGATCACCGGGCGAGGCTACCGGCTGTTCGAATATGACGGGCCCGCCGACGCGGAACGGG